>JAQGHP010000587.1 GCA_028288775.1 Phycisphaerales bacterium
CATCTGGCCTCCGCGGTCGGCGTGCAGCTCATCGTGGACGAGCCCGTCCGCCCCATCCGCACCACCAACCGCGGCACCGAGGTCGTGCTCGAAGCCGCGAACAAATACGGCCGGCCCGTCCTCATTACCAGCTCGTCCGAAGTCTACGGCAAAGGCGTGCGTGTCCCCTTCAGCGAAGACGACGACGTGGTCATGGGCTCGACCCGCCATAGCCGCTGGTGCTACGCGTACAGCAAGGGGATCGACGAGTTTTTGGGCCTGGCCTACCACAAGCAATACGGCCTGCCCGTGCGGATCGTGCGCCTATTCAACACTGTTGGCCCGCGGCAAGTGGGCATGTATGGAATGGTGCTCCCCCGGTTCGTCGCCGCGGCATTGAAGGGCGATCCGCTGCAAGTCTACGGCGACGGCAAACAGACCCGCTGCTTCTGCCACGTAGGCGACGTGGTTGACGCAATCCTCCGGCTGGCGGACGCCCCCGGCGCGGTCGGCCAGGTCTTCAACCTCGGCAGCGATGAGGAGACTTCGATCAACGACCTCGCCTCGCTCGTCATTCGCCAAACCAAATCATCCAGCGTCATCGAGCATCTGACGTACGAAGCCGCGTACGGGCAGAAGTTCGACGACATGGCCCGCCGCGTGCCCAAGCTGGACAAGATCCGGTCGGTGATCCCATTTTCGCCCAGGCATAAGTTGGAAGATATCGTGCGAGCGGTGATCGAGGAGAAGCGGCGGGAAGTCGCTGCGGTCTGAGACTATATAAGCGTGCGTGCTTGTGGTGCAGCATTTCAGGCTGCAGACGCAGGCTGAAAGCCTGCACCACAAATTACGAATCGTGCCCGGTCATCTAGGGCTCGGCCGCGCTGGGCGCATGACGACTCGCCGGCCCGGTGACAGTGGGGGAGCCGGATGTTCGCACTTCTTACCCCTTTATTTTCCGACAGCCGTGACCGTGTGATCAGGCGGCGGTGGCGGCCAATTGAACGGCCCGGGATTGTATCGCTCGGTGCGGAAGTAGTAGGTCGCCTCGCCCTGCGCGGGGACTTCTATCCCATGCCAGTCCTGGCGAAGACCGGTGACATTTGGGAACTCCACCGTGACGTCGTGCTTCCCGGGCGGAAGCGTCAACGGAATGACAAACGTCGTCCGCGGCAGCATCTCCCATTGCCGCAGGTCGGCCTGGCTCGTCGCCTTCAGCGCAAGCCCCCCGGCGATAAGCCCCAGCGCGACGTACGGGTTGGCGTGGCGGTCGGCCAGGGCGTACCCCGCGCCGCCGGCGATCAGGCCGGTGCCCAGTACCGATTTCACGGCGCGGATGGTGTCGATGCTCTGCCACTTGCGGTCCTGCGCTAGCGCCAGCAGATCGACCGGCGGGCCGCCCACCGCGGTATCAACCGGCCGGCCGTCCACCAGCACCGCCGGCGGGGGGACCGGGCCTTCCTCACGCGGCGTAGGCCCGTAGCCCACGAACGCCCCGTCGATATTCCTCGCCTTCAGCGGGCCGTGCCCGTAATCGATCACCAGCAGCACGTTCGATTTTTCATTGCGCGCGAAGTCGGCCACCGGCGCGAGATAGGGCCGCAGCTCGACGGCGCGGGCGAATGCCTTCTTCGCATCCTCCGGCCGGTCGAGGCGTTGGTAGCACTTGCCGAGCATGAGATAGGCGAGGGCGAAGTTGCTTTCCTGCTGGCGGTACTGGTCGCCCTTGCTGTCTCCTTCGCCATAGTCGCGGAGCTTGAAGAGGGCGTTTTCGAAGGAGGCGCGGGCGTTGTTGTAATCGTGCCGCATGTAGTAGACGAGGCCCAGGTAGGTGTTCACCATCGCCCGCTCGAAGGGCTCACCTTTCCAAACCTTGATATTTTCCGAGACCACGACCGCGCCCAGTGAGCGGCCGCCGTCGTTCACGCCCACGCTGTTGATGACCTCATACGCGCGGAGGAAGGCGCTCTCCGCGGTGTCCAGGTCATACGTCACCAGCGCCGCCGACCCGAGGCGGACGTTGTTCAACACGAAGTTCTCGTCCGTCTTCGCCGCCAGCGGCTGAAGCCGTTTCTCCGCTTGGGCGAAGTCCCCGACGAAGTAATCCGCCACCGCGCGATCCGCTTCCTGGGCAGCCTGATTGGCGCAGCCGGGGAGGAGGAGGAAGAGAAGCCAGGCGGGGGAAAGAAGCCAGGAGCCAGAAGCCAGAAGCCAGAATGGGGAGGCAAAGCGGCGGCCTGGATTCATTCCGGGGTTTCTCTGCACTAATCGTTTGAATCTCGACATTCACCGCTCCATCGGCATCACTGTCCCCGTCCTCATTCTGGCTACTGGCTACTGGCTTCTTTCCCTCTAATCCAAAAACCCCTTCACCGCCTTCTTCTCCACTTCATACGGATGCGTCCACAGCACGGTCCGGTCTCGCAGGTCGGTCAGTTCGTAGACGCACAAATAGTAGCTGTTGCGGACCTGCGAGTTTTCGTTCGTGAGCGAGCGGAAGCGGGCAACGAGGGCATAGTTGGGGTTGATCGCATCGGGAGAAGGGCCCAGCACGTCCTCGCGTTCCTTGTTGCGCAGGTCGTAGAACGCGTCGCGGTTCATGATCCACTGGAAGCTCTTGGCGTCGTGTCCGCTAAGCAGAAAGCGGACGCGGGCGGTGAACGCCTCCGCCGGGCCGCGGGGGAGGACTTCGGCCTCCATCTCGTTCTGCACCGGCTGCACGACGACCCGAAGTTGCCCCTCGCGCACGATCGCCGCCCGCACCTTCAAATCCCCGGCAATGCTCGCGGCCATCTGGTCGGTCATCGATTTCAAATCGACGCTGTCCAGCGCCGTGTTATGCCCGCTCTGCACGGCCGAGCCGCAGCCGGACGCGATAACACCGAATACCCATATCGCAAGGATAAGAATCGATTTCCGCATTCGCCCTTCATGTAGGGTGGGCGTACTCGCCCACCATTCCGTGTCCAACTTATTTCATCTCGACGCCGTCATCGGCTGCGCTTCTCCCTCTCCCTCGTACTCGGGGGAGAGGGCAGGGGTGAGGGGCCGAGCGTTAAGAAATGCTGAACGATGAACGCTGAATGCTGAACAATTGCGAGAGCCCTCCCCATTCAGCGTTCAGCATTCAGAATTCAGCGTTTCCTCCGTTCCGCCCCTCACCCTAACCCTC
>JAQGHP010000591.1 GCA_028288775.1 Phycisphaerales bacterium
GTCTTTACGATCTCGTATTTGGGCAAATCCGCCACGAGCTGGCCGACCGTCTTTCCCGTGGATGCCATCAATTGCAGTACGTAGGCCATGCCGACGAGGCTGTCGCGCCCGGGGACGATGCGTGGGTCGATGACCCCGCCGTTACCTTCCCCGCCGATGACGGCCTGATTTTGCAGCATCGCCTGCACGACGTTGGCTTCGCCAACGGCGGTGCGGAGCACGCGCCCGCCGAAACGGGCGGCGACGTCATCGAGCATGCGGCTGCTCGATAAGTTCGTCACGGCGACCGCGCCGGGGCGGCGCGACATCATCCATTGGGCGGCCAGGACCAGCGAATATTCTTCGCCGATGTACGTGCCGTTCTCGTCCACGATCGCCAGGCGATCGGCGTCCGGGTCCTGGGCAAAGCCGACGGTCGCCCGCTGCCGGCGGACTTCCTCGCACAGGCCGGTGAGGTTCTTTGCCGTCGGCTCGGGCTCATGCGGGAACTTGCCGTCGGGGGTGCCGTGCAAGTGGACGAGCTGGCAACCGAGCTTGTTGAGGAGCGTCGCGGTGGCGACGCAGCCGGCCCCGTTCACGCTGTCGAGAACGACCTTGTAGCGCTTGGTCGAGATGCCGAGCACGTCAACGTGGTCGAGCACGCGCCTCACGTGCAGGGCGTGGGTCTCGCTGTTCTTCCTGGGCGCGACGAGCGCCTCGACGCGGACGAAATCCGAGCGGCCTTCGTTGTAAAGCTGCTTGATGGCATTGGCATCGGCGGGGGGCGGGGCGACGGCGGCGCCGTTGAGCAGCTTCAGCCCGTTCCATTCGATCGGATTGTGCGACGCCGTGACGATCATCGCCGCATCCGCATTCAGATGCTTGAGCATCATCGCCACGCCGGGCGTGGTGACGACGTCGAGGTCAATCACTTCGATGCCGCTGGCGGTCAGGGCGGCTGCCGCCGCATCGCGGACCCATGGCCCGCTGGGCCGGCTGTCGCGGCCGATCACCAGGCGGAAGTGTTGGCCGTTGGACGGCGTAGAATTCTGCTTGAGCCACACTGCAAATGCCGCGGCCATGCGGCCGACCACCGGCGGGGTCAGCGTCCCGCCGATCGTGCCACGCATCCCCGAAACTCCGATCATTAGTGCTTCCATGCGTAATTTTCCTATTCATCGTGGCACAGCCGCCCTCGGCTGTGTCTCTCGTTTCCGCCTACCGCGGAATCACAGCCGGGGCGGCTGTGCCACATTGCGGTGGATCACAGCGAAGGTGGGGCATTCCACATTGGCCTTCTTCGATCCGAGTACGGATCGAAGGTCGCGGAGTACCGCGACCATGGGCGGGCCGCCCATGCCACGGTAGATGCGGAGGCGAAGCGCCCATGCCTAAATGCTGCGGAGTACGTTATGCACCCCGCGACCGAGCCGCGCCATTATTGGTTTGCCGCACCCGGTGGCAAGGCTTATCATAAACCCATGCACTCTCCGTACTCCTCCCGTCGCTGTCGCTGTTGCCCGGCCTTTCCTCAGGCCTGTTAGCATTCCCACCGGTGATTGCCCTGTAGTGACCTCGTGTCGGAGCGCGGGCCGGTTTCGCCCGCGGCTGTTATGGACCGCAACCAACTCAATCAACGCATGCCCGCCGTCGTCGATACGCTCGTCCAGAGCGTCCTGGCCGATACGCGGATGCAGCACCTCAACCGCGTGCTCCTGCCCAGCCGCGAATCGATCATCGAGTGCATCGGCCGCCTGCGGCAGCTTGTCTTCCCCGGCTATTTCGGCAAACAGGCGCTCACGCGTGAAAACGTCACCTTCCGCATTGGCGAGCTGGTGCTCGAACTCTCGGACTCGCTTTACGAGCAGGTGCGCTGCTGCCTGCGGTATCGCCAGCAACTGCCCGGGGCGGAAACGGACGGCGAGCTTTGCGAGCAGTGCGACCACGACGCCGCCCAGATCGTCGCCGATTTTTTCGACCGCATTCCCGCGGTGCGCGACCTGCTCGGGTCGGACTTGCAGGCGCATTTCCAGGGCGACCCCGCCGCCCAAAGCACCGACGAGACGATCTACTCCTACCCCGGCCTGTTCGCGATCTTCGTGCAGCGGATGGCCCACGAATTTTACAAAGCGCAGGTGCCGCTGCTCCCGCGCATCATGACTGAATACGCGCACAGCCTCACCGGCATTGACATCCACCCTGGCGCCAAGCTCGGCCGAAGCCTGTTCATTGACCACGGCACCGGCGTGGTGATCGGCGAAACCACTGAGATCGGCGAGAACGTGAAGATCTACCAGGGCGTGACGCTGGGCGCGCTGGCTCCCGCTTTCGGGCAACTGCTCCGGGGGCACAAACGTCACCCGACCATCGAAGACGATGTGACGATTTACGCCGGGGCCACGATCCTGGGCGGCGATACGGTCATTGGCAAAGGGGCGTTGATTGGGGGCAACGTGTTCATCACCTCAAGCGTTCCGCCGTTGAATCAGGTAAGCGCCGAGCCGCCCAAGCTCAAGTACCGGGATCGGCGGCCAAAGAGCGCAAAGGGTATGGAAGTATTGGACTTTCAAATCTGATGGGGTCTTCGGAAGGGCACGTGAAGCCAGACGCGTTGCACGGCTGCAACGGGCGATGATGCCAAAACACATCATTCGGCATAATCGAATCTGCTGCAATTCTGCTGATTGTGGCTGGATGTGCGGAGCGGCCCAAGCCGTTGAAACAGTGTCAGCCATGGCACTGAATTTGTGTTGTCGTAGGGCGTGAAACGCTTCGCTGTCTTACTGCTGTCGTGCTTGGTTGCCGGGTGTGCCTCCACTTCCCCGCATGCTCCCGCCCCCTCCGCTTCTGCGGTAACGCAGTACGAACCCGTGGCCGCGTCGGCACTTGCGTTCGATTCCCCGGTCGCCGCCGGCTACCCGCTGCCGGGCTTGGCCCGGGGCCCGCGCGAGCCGTCGGCGTTCATCGGATACCAGGACACCGTGACGGAATTTTTCGTCATCGGCTTCGAAGATCACCAGTCAACCGGCGACTGGCTCGATGGATACGATCGCTACAGCTACACTGAAAAATCGGGCGTCCGCTACCGTTAGTCCATCATTTCCGGCCCGCCAGGGGGGTTTGTTGGGTTCGGGCAGTTCACAAAGTAATTATAAGTTGATATTTCCTGCTGACTGTGGTCATAATTGAATAAGTCTGTTTCCCATCGCCGCTTAGGCATGATTGAGGGAATGTATGGCCACCATCACAAAGAAGGAACTGATCGACCGCATCGCCGAAACCGCGGGCCACCGCCGGGTGCAGGTCAAGAAGGTAATCCAGCAGTTCCTTGACGAGATCGTCAATGAGCTGGGCAAGGGCAACCGCCTGGAGTTCCGCGACTTCGGCGTGTTCGAGACGAAGATCCGCAAAGCGCGCAAAGCGCAGAACCCCAAAACGCTTGAGCCCGTTGCCGTGCCCGAGAAGCGGACGGTTAAATTCAAGGTCGGTCGCCTGATGAAGCAGCGCCTGGGCGACCTGACGGGCGCTCGCATCGACGACGAGGCCGAAGACATCGCCGAGATGCACGAGGCGGCCCACGACGAGGAAGAGAACCACGCCGGCCCGGCGGCGCACTAGCGCGCCGCGATACGTGCGCGCGATCGCACGCATTCCCCCGACGCCGGCCGGCCCGTGGCATCTCCTTCATTTCCACCGCATTCAAGCAGTTGATTATGACCGGGCGTCCGTGGGATCAGGTTGCAGCCGAGGACCTTGCCCGCCTGCGCAATGCCCACCTGCTGCGCGAGCGCCGCATCATTGAACCCGTCGACGCCACGCACGTGCGGTGGGACGGCCGCGAGTACATCAACTTTTCGTCCAACAATTATTTGGGCCTCACCCATCACCACCGGCTGATTGCCGCGACCCGCCTGGCTACGGAGAAATACGGAACCGGCGCTGGCGCCGCGCCGCTCATCACCGGCTACGGCCCGGCGCACGCGTCGGCCGAGCGCGCGATCGCGCGCTGGAAGGGCACGCAGGCCGCGGTGATCTTGCCCAGCGGGTACCAGGCGAACCACGCCGCGATCCAGACCGCGGCCGCCATCGGCCGGCTGGGCGGGAACGGCGTGCGTTTTCTCGTGGACAAGCTCGCTCACGCCTCCCTGATCGACGCGATCCGCGGGACGGGCGAGGCCATGCGCGTCTTTCCCCACAACCACGTCGCGAAACTACAGAGGCTTTTGGAAGACGCCCCGGCGGGGCAGTTGCAGGTGGTCGTCACGGAATCCATCTTCAGCATGGACGGCGACGCCGCCGACTTGCCGGCGATCGCCGAACTGAAACAGCTTCACAATTTCTTGCTGTTGCTGGACGAGGCCCACGCCGCCGGCATCTACGGGCTGCACGGAAACGGCCTGGCTGCGGAAATGGGCGTGGCGGATGCGGTGGACGTGACCGTCATGACGCTTTCCAAGGCGCTGGGCGGGATCGGCGGGGGAGTGTGCGCTTCATCCGTCTTCTGCGATGCGCTCGTCAATTACGGGAGGGCGTATCTCTTCTCGACGAGCGTTCCGCCGACGGTCGCTGCCGCGGCCGAGGCGGCGGTGGCCATCGTGCAAGACGAGCCCGCGCGCCGTCATCGTTTGCGCGCGATATCCCGCCACGTGCGCGAACGGATCGGCCGGACGAAGTTTGGCATCCCCGATGGCGATTCGCCAATCATTCCAATTGTGTTGGGCGGGGAGCGGGCGGCGCTCGACGCGGCACAGACGCTTGGGTCGCAAGGATTGCTCGTGATGGCGGTGCGGCCCCCAACGGTGGCGCGTGGAAGCAGTCGCTTACGCGTCACGCTTTGCAGTGAACATACCGATGCGGAAGTGGAACGACTTCTGGGTTGCGTGGAAAAATTGGCCTGAGCAACTAATACGGATTCGAGTTGATTCACGCGCCGGGTTTGGCGGGGGTATGGCCGTCTTTCGTGGCACGGATTTTCAACCCGTGGCCGCGGTACTCCGCGGCGCTTTGTTCCGGAGTACCGGAACCATGGGTTGGAAACCCATGCCACGATGAGCCATGCCGGGTGTCATAGGTCGGCGTACTCGCAGACCTGTGCTTTGTGTGCGACCCGCAAGGCACAGGTCTCGGAGTACCGCGACCAGTGGCACCCATCCTTTCAATTTGACCCACTACCCGTCACGCACTTACGAAATCAAAGTTCGGTCCATACGCACCGACACCGCTTTCGATTCCGAGTTTCGCCTTTACAGGCGATCGCGGAGTCTCAAGCGGTGTCGTTGGGAATTCAAATGTTCCGGACCGTGGTCCCGGTCAAAGCCGCAAGGGCTGCAACTGACCAGAAAGTCGCACGTACTATCAGACCGCCATTACGCGACGGGCGGATGATCGTTGAACAGCGACTGACCGTTGTGCGCGTTTTCCCGCAGAGCCGGTTGGGGGGTCTGTTCGACGTATCGCAGCGTTCGGGCAAGAAGCTCCCGGGGCGGATCGCCCGCGGGGAGTACATCCAAGATGCTCAATACTTTTTCAATTTGTACAATCCGCTCGCGGATGTGACCGTCAACCGCGGCATAGATGGGTGTGCCCGCGGCCTTCCCCGCCGCGGTCGGGCTCCGGTCCAGCAAAAGGTCCAGCGCCCTTCGATCCTCTTCACGCAGTTTCACTTTCATGGCATCCCCGTACACGTATCCGGTGGCCGGCCCTATTACCGACGACCCTGGCGAGATTCACCCCGTCCCTCACATCACCCTGGTTGCACGAAACAATTCGTGGTTCTCGGCGATCTAACAGTGGCTACGCCGGTGACCGATGGTGGTTCGTGCCCTTCTTTTCGTTGGTGGCTTTCCACCGTTCCGCGAAGTGTGCTACGGCCGCGTGAAGCCGGGACTTCACCGTACCGAGGGGAATATCGAGGATTTCGCTGATCTGTTTGTAGGGGAATTGGTGAAAGTACGAAAGCAGCAAAATTTCCCGCAGATGCTCGGGCATGAGCGTGACGGTGCTGTGAACAAGCTGCTGGAGTTCACGCTTCTCCATCGGCTCGCCGGGCATTTCGCCTGCGGACTGCATCAGGTCGATGAACTCGCCGCTCTCTCCATCGCCCGGGCTGATCGTGGCCTGAAGCGGGTTGGTCGGCCGACGGGCCTGGGAACGGATCAGGTCGCGCGCCTTGTTGGCGGCGATGGTAAAGAGCCACGGCCGAAACCGCCGGGCCGGATCAAACTGCTCGGCCGACTGATGCACCTGAAGAAACGTCTCCTGGAAAACGTCCTCCGCGCTCGCGCGGTTGCCGAGGAATCGGACGAGGAAATGATACAGCTCGCGCTGGTAACGGCTGACGAGCTGGCCGAACGCGGCGCTGTCGCCATGGCGGTAATCGTCGAGGAGCTGCTCGTCAGGCCGGCCTCCTGCGCCGCCCCCAGCGGGATAATTCGGGGCCGCGAAGTCTTCGGGTTTAGCCTGTCGTGTTCCGGGCATCATGGAGGACCCTCCGTCGGCCCCTTCGGGCCGTTGGGTTTCACGCCCGTGTCGGGCGTGGGACGAAGCTTTGGTTGCGCGCTTCGGGGCTTTCATTGCGGACCTCCACCAGAGCGGCTATTGTGCCCCCGAAACAACAGCAGGGCAACCAACGCGACACTTCTGACGTAACAAACTATATGCCTGAGGCAAGCGACGTTCCGACTCCGATTCGATTTTTCGGCTTTGATGCCGCGGGCTTCGATGCGCAGATGGTTTCCTGGAATCTGCCAAAATTCCGCGCGGCCCAAATTCGCAGATGGGTGTACGACAAGCTGGTCAGTGAACCAGCCCTCATGTCGAACCTGTCCCGCAAGGACCAGGCGGATCTTGCCCGCCATGTCGCGTTTCAAACCTCCACCATCGCCACCCATCAACGTAGCAGCGACGGCACGCAAAAGCTCCTGCTCACCTGGGAAGGCGGACCGGCCGCCTCCGGCCCCCCGGCGGGCGCGAACGCCGAGACCGTGATGATCCCCGACGGCGACCGCCGCACCGCCTGCGTAAGCTCCCAGGTGGGGTGCCCCGTCGGCTGCAAGTTCTGCGCGAGCGGGATCAACGGTGCCAAGGGCAACCTCGCCGCCGACCAGATCGTGGAACAGGTCTACCGTTTTAATACCATTCTCCAGCCGCGCGGCGAGCGGATCACGAACATCGTGTTCATGGGTATGGGCGAGCCGCTGGCGAACTACGCCAACCTGATGCAGGCGATCCGCGTCTTGCACGACCCGCAATGTTTCAACATCGGGGCCCGGCGGATTACCGTCTCCACGGTGGGCGTGCCTCCCAAAATGCGCGAGCTCGCTCATGAAGATCTCCCGCTCAATCTGGCGATCTCACTGCACGCGCCCAATGAGCCGCTGCGCAAGCAGCTGATTCCGTGGGCCGAGCATTTCGCCCTGGAAGACATTTTGGACGCCGCCCGCTACTACTTCGACAAGATCGGCCGCGAGATCACTCTCGAGTACATCCTGCTGGCCGGGGTGAACGACCAGCCCGATCACGCCCGGCAACTGGTGAAACTGTGCCGGACGCTGAGGGCCAATGTCAACCTCATCCGTTACAACGAAGTGGCCGGCCTGCCCTTCGGCCGGCCCAAGGGGGACGACGTTGTACGCTTCCAGGAAATTTTGCGGGACGGCGCGGTAAACGCCCACGTCCGCAAGAGCCGCGGCCGCGACATCGACGCCGCGTGCGGGCAACTCCGCAGGGAGAAGCTGGGCGAGTCGAATGGGGAAACGATGGCGGCGACTAGCGGGAATGTCAGCCTGCCGGTGGTGAGCTGAAGCGCAGTGCGGTTTGAACGTGAGTTCCGCGGTATCCCACAAACCTAATCACAGAGGCCACAGAGGCCACAAAGAGCACAGAGGAATGCAAATTCCTCTTTCTCCCACTCCTCATTGCGTCCAAAATTGAGAGCGGGCGTGGGAGCTATTCCCTCGGCGACCCATTGCCCATCGCGCGCGCAATTGGGGCAATATAGGGGCGATTGGGGCAAAAAGAGGGGCAATATAGCATTATTGCCTGATATTTCGCTTGCAAATCGAACCGAGAAGGGATCGCTGGTGGATTCTCGTAAGTCGTTGCCAAGCATTCGCTTGCGTAGGAAAACGCGACGTGCCGTCCGAGGGCCCATTGCCCATCATTGCCCATGATTGCCCCGATTTCGGCCTTATGAAAAAATGGGCAATGCGGCTGCACCGGATCGTAACCCATTCCCTCAATCACTGATTGCCCTGCACCTCCTTCTCTGTGCTCTTTGTGGCCTCTGTGGCCTCTGTGAAGCGCATGTGGTCAGCCCGGTCGACGGGCGTACGGGGATTGCGACCACGACAGCGATTTCATCGCCCGTTATGATGGGGGCATGTCCGCATCCGTTCGCTCTCGCGCCCGCGCGTTTTCGCTCGTCGAGCTCTTGGTGGTCGTCGCGATCGTCGCGATTCTGCTCAGCATCTTCATCCCTTACGTCGCGAAAATTCGCGAGTCGGACCGACGAATCCACTGCGCCGACAACCTCCGCGCGGTCATGCAGGGCTTCCGCGAATATGCGAGCCTGAAGGATGCGAAGGGCGTTGCGAGCCACAGCTATCCGAGCGTCTTCTACGACAAGGACCATAACCCCAACGGCTACGTCGCCTACACCGGCGCTGATTCGGCCAGCCCGTTCGCGAAAGACACGAAAGTCCGCCCCAACGACGTGACCGCCTCCCTCTGGCTCCTCGTGCGGCAGGGGTTCGTCGCCCCCAACCGCTTCATTTGCCCTAGTACGAACAACTCTGCCGACCCGCTGTTGACCAACGGCGTCGCGGTGCGCGCCGACCAGCGATCGAATTTCACCGATGGCTCACACCTGAGCTATTCCTACGCCTCCCCGTTCAGCAGCGCGGATGGGTACAAGATGCAGGACACGCAGGTCGCCGACTTCGCGCTGCTGGCGGATAAGAACCCGGGGGTCGCGGGGAAGAATGACAGCGTCACGCGCCCCGCGTTTGACGCCGGGCCGTTCGACCTGGCGATGGCCAATTCCAACAACCACCGCAAAGTCGGCCAAAACGTGCTCTACGCCGACGGCCACGTCTCCTTCCAAACCACTCCCTACTGCGGCGTCGGCAAAGCCGATCGTCGCGACAACATCTACACCGCCCTCGCCCCCATCCCCCTCAGCCCCGGCCAGCGCCCGCCGGTCGAATCCAACGGCTACTACGGCCGCGACATCGGCCCCTCGTGGACGAATGACAGCTACCTGGTGCCGACGGACGATGAATGACGGGCGCAAAACCGCGACGCCGGACGCGAACGAATGCGAGGAAGTGTCGCCACAGATAAACACAGATGGACCCACATGGGAAGCGGGTTTCCCGTGGCATGGGCGGGATAGCCCATGTCTGCCGCTTCAAAAGCACAGAGACCACAGAGGCCACAAAGGGCACAGAGAGGAAAGATGCGAGGCAAACCGTTCCTCTTGTATTCACTTTGGTATTGTCTTTGTTTTTCCCCTCTGTGCTCTTTGTGGCCTCTGTGGCCTTTGTGATTTCGACTGTCGGACTAGAGCGGGGAGACATGGGCGGCTCGCCACAGCCGTCCGGGATTCCGCCCGCGCGACATTAGCAATATTTCGACTTGCGCTCCCCTTCGGCTCCTGCCATAGTGCCGGCGTGTCGCGGTCGCGCTCGCACAACTCCGCC
>JAQGHP010000602.1 GCA_028288775.1 Phycisphaerales bacterium
TTCAGAAAAGCGCCCGACTCCACCAGCATTTGCCGCGCGCGTTGGAGGTCATCCGCGCTCGCGTCCGACCAACGAGTCAGGACGTTCGGGTCAGTGGTCTCCAGCAGTTTCTTCAGCGGCTCTGCGAGCGCTATGCGCGCTGCGCCTTGCGCCGCCAATGCGACGTTCGCGACGAACGGCGGGATGTCCGGGTCGCGCGTCGCATCTGCCGCCCGGGCCGCCTGGGCGCAGGAGGCGGCCGCGGTGCGGATCCTGTCCATCGGTATTGCCATGAAGTCCGCCAGGCCGATGCCCGCCGCTTCTACCCAGGGATTGGTCCCATATCCCGCGCCTTCGGCCCGTTTCAGCACGTCGTCGATGGCCGTCGCATGCGCGTCGAGAAGTTGAAGACTCACGCCTTGCAGGCGTTCAAGGTCGGCGGCGTTGAGTTTCGGTTTCGGGTTTGTCGACGAAGCCGGCGCATCGTCGTCGGCCGTTGGGGCTTTCGTGCTCGGTTCCGTCAGGGCCAGCCACTGACCGACCAGCTCGTGAAAATTGAGACCGTGTTCTCCATCCCGGTGCGTGAGCGCGGCGCGGTAGGCAGTCAGCTCATCATGCAGTGCTTGCAACTCAGCGTCGGCCTTGGCCAGCTTCGCATCCGCCTTGTCATCGCTCTTGGTTTCGGGGAGTTCGTCGAGTTGCTGGCGGATGGTCTTGTAGAGCTCGCGCTGATCGCGTCGGGGGTCGTGGACGAGCGCGCACAGGCCGCCGAGGCCCATGTGGCGGAGGCGGTTGAAGACGACGTCAAGGGCGGTGCGTTTGTCGCAGACGACGAGCACGCGTTGACCGCGGGCGAGGTGGTCGCCGATGACGTTGGTGATGGTCTGACTTTTCCCCGTGCCCGGCGGGCCGTGAACGACCAGGCCCTTGCATTGCCGCGCAAGGCGCACCGCGCGGCCCTGGCACGGGTCGGAGCCGCTGATGAAGCGCTCGTCCGCCATTGCAACCGGCTTCGCGTCGGCCTGTGGCGGCGCGGTTTCGGGCGACAGAGCGGGCGCGGGATGATCGAGGCTCACGCCCAGTTGGAGGAAGCTTTCGACCGGTCCGCCGCGGCCTTCGCCGGCGATCATCGCCTGCATGTCGCGGAGGAGGCCCTGGTTGGACATGGGGAAGAGGCCCAGCACCGCGGACGGGAGGATGACGGGGGATTCGCTGGATTCATCCGCCTTGGGCGCAGGGAGCAATTCGATCGCAGCGAGCACGTTAGCAAAGCGATCGGATTCGGCGGGGGATTTTTTTTGGTTCGCTGGGACAGAAACGGTCGCGATGGCGGCATGTTGTGGTGGTTCGGTCGGTCCAGCCGTGACACGGGCGTCCCGCCCGTGCTGAGTGTCGGCGGATGGAAAAGAATTGAGTTCGTCAACTTCGTGTGCATCCGGTACGGGCGGGACGCCCGTGTCACGAAAGACGGATTGCGCAGCGATTCCCGAGGAACCACTTAGCTTGGTCTCTCCCGTAGGTTTCTCGTCGCCACCGCCAGCAGTTGGCTCTTCCGAACCGTCTTCCGCGTGGACGCCGGAATTATTTGGCGAAGCCGAACCTACGGCAGCCCCGCGCGTGTCATGTAGACTTGGCGTTGACGATGGGCTCTCCGTCATCGGCGGCACGAACGCCTCGGGCACTTCGATGTCCAGCGTCCGGCAGACGCCGCGAACGATGTCGCAGATTTCCCGCCAGGGGTGGGCGCCTTCCTCGTCGCCATCCAGCTCGGCGGGGGGCTTGCCGGCCTGTTGCTCGAGCCACGCGATTAGCGCGGTATTGGGCATGACCAGGTCCACGCCTTCGCCCTTGCACGCCAGTTCAACCGATTGCGTCGCGCCGCGCTTTACCGTCACCGCGACGGGGATGAATGCGATCGGCGCAAGGACGCGCCGCGATCCCGCCGTCGCCCCCGCGCCCAGCGCGCCCGGCGGAAGGCTCAGCAGCGGGAATCCCACGTTCAACACGCTTACGCCCGTGTCCTGCTCGTACGTGCGCGCGTCCTCGGCGATCGTGTGCAGTTTGTTGAGCACCGCCTGCTGTTCGAGCCAGGCCCGGTCGGCGGGCTTGGCGTTTCGCAGCGCGCTCGCCTGTGCCGCATCGACCGCCATTTCCTCCACGAACGGCACGCCCTGCTCGTCCGCCGTCTCGAAGGCGTTGGCGACCGTCAATTTCTCCTTCACCGGCGCCTTGCGCTCGGCCGTGCCTCCCTTGGGCATGGCCACGCGCGCTTTAACCACGGCCTTCCGCGCAGGCCCCAGCAGGGCGCGGAGGACGTCCTCCGGTGAGGCGTCGTCGAGCTTCCCCAGTTGCACCACGTCCAGCCGCTGACGGCTGGCGTATGGGCGGCAATTGAGGCTAGGGCCGTTCACCATCGAGGCGAACAACCGATCGAGCATTTTGACGAGAATTTTGTTGGGTTCAGCCACGGGCATGATCTTACGCGCGCACGATCAGAAGCGAAGAGAGATCGGAAGCGCCGCGTCGAAAATTCGAACGGAAATTGAACGCCAAGACGCCGAGACGCAGAGGTAGGAGGGAGAGGCGGAAGGGTATTGGGCCGACAGTTCTGCTTCCCCGTGGCACGGGCGGCCCGCCCGTGGATGGCGGCTATAGCCGCGGATTCATGGGCGAGCCGCCCATGCCACAGAACACTTGGAACTGGACTCCTACCCTTCTTCCTCCGCGTCTCTGCGTCTCTGCGTTCGATTCTTCCCGGCCGTCGTACAGCGTTGTTCAAGCAGGGTCGATGGCCCGCAGGTCCCGACGCAGGCCGCGGATGTCTTGCATCATTTCCTTACGGAGCGCGTACCGCGCGAGGGTCGCGGCGGCGAAAGGGAGGACGAACACTTCCAATACGCCCGCGTGGTACACGCGCCCCGCCACCCAGCCGGCCGTGCAGATGCACGCGGCCCATTCGGCAAGGGAGATCATCCAAAAATCCAGCCACGGGCGGCTGCTGGCCAAGAATTCGCGTTGCGTCCGCACGTACCGGAAATGGAAGACGGCTATCACCCCGATCGCAAGTAAACACGCGAGGCTGGGCGCGAGCGCCGGGCGCACGTCCCGGGCGACCATCGCCAGGTATGGGCCGAAGGCGACGAGCCACGCGCAGGCGGTGGCGATGAGGAACTTGATCGCGGGAGATGCGCGCGGGAAGTAGAAATCGTAAAGCCGGCTGAGGTGCTCCAAGTATTTGAACTGCTGGGTGAGCGTGAGCTTCGATTCGCCGTGTGTGCGGGTCGAGAAATGGATCGGCACCTCGCGCGGCGCACACACGCGGCACTTGCACATAAGCTCGAGCCCCACCTTGTACCCTAGCGGCGTGAGCCGCTTCGCGCGCTGCCAAGTTTCGCGGCGGAGGGCGAAGAACCCTGACATCGGGTCATGCGTTTGCCCGGCGAATGGACGCGAGAGGAAGGTGGCGATGCGGGAATTCAGCCGACGAACCGGCCCCCACGAATCCTGCGTGCTCCCTCCCGGCACGTAGCGCGAGCCGAGGACGAAATCGGCCTCGCCGCTGTCCAGCGGCGCGAGCAGTTCCGGCAGTTTCTCCGGCGGATGCTGTAAGTCAGCGTCCATGACGACGAACATCTCGCCATTCGCCAGCCGCATGCCTTCCAGCACCGCGCCGCTGAGCCCGTCTTTGGGCTCCGTGCGGACGTGCAACCGAAGTGGAAATTCGCCAGCGAGCTTGCGGCAAACCGCGGCGGTGTCGTCACGACTGCCGTCGTCCACGATCAATATCTCATACGAACGCCCAACCAGCGCCGCCGCGATCCGCGGCGCCACCAGCGGCAGATTTTCCGCCTCGTTGAGCGTGGGGAGAATGACGGTGATTTGCGTGGGTTCCACTACCCTACGTTATCGTACCGAGGAGGGTCCGAAATCAGTGATGCGGCCCATGCACGCCGCTCCCGATAAAATGCGCTGGGGGCCGTCTGAAAATGCGTCAAAAGATCGGCAAATTCGCCTGGACGATCTTGGGCCGGTCGGCGGGTTCGACGACGCGCGATTTGTAGGTGGTGATGGCGCAGCCGGGCATGTCGCGGAGTTGGCCGTTGTCGAGGCGGAAGGGCCAGGCGTGCCAGGGGCAGACGACGCAGTCGTCCTGAATCACGCCGCCCGAGAGGCTTCCGCCGGCGTGGGGGCAGGTGTTGTCGGTGACGTAGACCTTTCCCTTGTTGAGGAAAACGGCGAGTTGGAAGCCGCCGATCTCGACGTACTTGCCGCCGCCTTCTTCGAGTTCGGACAGGTCGCAGAGGGAAGTCCAGGACATTGCGGTTAGTTGCTGGTTGCTAATTGCTGGTTGCTGGTGAATGCACGAGGTCTTTCGTCATTTGTCCTTTGCTCGGGCAGTCTTTACTGGCAACCAGCAACCTATTCTACGGCGCTGTTGCCGGCGCGGTCGATGGAGCGGATTGTTCGGATACGCGTTCGGTGAGGACAGCGGTCATCTTGTTGACGATCTGGCTGGTGAGGTCCACGGCGCTCGCGACATCCACCTGGTGCAGCGGGCCTCTTACGAGGTCGAGGCCGTTGATCTTTGCCGACAGCTTATCGAGCAGCGGGCCCAGATCGGCCTGCTCGTAATAACTCGTGCGGGCGATGTCGGCCAGGGCAGCCTGGGCGGCGCCCAAGCCGGTGTCGATGGCGGGCTCGACGGACATGCCCGGCGGGCCGCTGCCCAGTAGAGCGCGGGAATTCTCGATGCTCACCATTCGGTTCTTGAACACGCCGTCGGGCTGCGGGCCGTGCAAGAGCGGCAGCACGCGCGAGAGGTCGCCGAAAACGTCGTGCATGAGCTTGCGGTGCGTATCGCCCTGACCGGGAAGCTGGCGGGAATCGTTCGCCAAGGCATCGGCCGCGCGGGCGAGTTCATGGACGCGCACCGTGATGTCGTTGGTGGCCGCGGGGGGCGGATTGGGCTTGGGCGGAGGGGCAACGATCGTCGGGGCCTGCTTCGCGCAACCGGCCAGGATCGCGGCCGACAGCGCCGCGCCCGCCGCTACATGCCCGATTTTTCCAGCGAACCGCATCACGCTCATGGAATCTCCGTGGTGTTACTTGATCTCTTCCAGCCGCACCGGCCGGCGCTGCTCGGCGCTGATCGTCGCCGCCTCCAGCACCTGCTGGGTTTTGTACGCGTCTTCGAAGTCGGGCAGCGGCACGACCGGGGCTTTGCCGCCGATGACTGCGAGCATGTCGGCCAGCTCGTTAATGAACCCGTGCTCGTATCCGATGATGTGGGCGTCCGGCCACCAGTTGGCCGCGTAGGGATGATCTCCGCCATGCGTGGCCATGATTTTGGTCCACCCCTGCTGACGTCGCGGCAAGGTCGCGTCGTAGAACTCGAGGTAGTTCATGTCCTCGAAGTTGAAGCGGATCGCGCCTTTGTCGCCGTTGATTTCGATCTCGTTGCGGTTCTGGTTGCCGGTGGCCAGGCGGGTGGATTCGAAGCTCGCAATCGCGCCCTTGGAGAACCGGGCGAGAAAGAGGACGGCGTCGTCCACGTCGCTCTTGCCCATCGCCCCCCCGCCGCTCGCGCCCCCGGCGATTCCGCCCTTGGAGCCGCTCTCGACGATCCTGCGCTCCTTGATAAACGTCTCGGCGACCGAGCCGATGACTTCGGTAATCTCATCGCCCGTAATGAAGCGGGCCATGTCGATGATGTGTGCGCCGAGGTCTCCATGGCTCCCCGAGCCTGAGACGCCCTTCTGAAAGCGCCAGATCAGCGGGACATCCGGCCCGGCCCAGTCCTGCAGGTAAGCGGCGCGCACGTGATAGATCCGCCCGAGCTTTCCTTCCTTCGCGAACAGATGGGCGAGCGCGACCGCCGGGCAGCGGCGGTAGACGTACCAGACGAAAGTTTTGCCCTTCGCCTTGCGGGCGGCATCGCGCATCTGCCGGGCGTCCGACAGCGACGCAGCCAGTGGCTTTTCACAGGCCACATGCTTGCCCGCCTCGAGTGCCGCGATGGAATGCTCCGCGTGAACGTTATTGGGCGTGCCGACGTCCACCAGACCGATCGCGGGGTCGGAGATCGCCTGCTTCCAATCGGTCGAAGCGTGATGCCAGCCCCAGCGCTCCTTGAATTCATCGAGCTCGGCCCGGTTACGGCCGGCGACGGTGTGCATGACGGGATTCACCGGCAGATCAAAAAACTTGGCGACTTTCAGGTACGCATTGCTGTGCGTGCGCCCCATGAACTTTGAGCCGAGCAGACAGACGTTGATGGTTGGTTTTGCCATGAACACATTCCTCCTCGCAGGCTCAGATGCCTAGGTCGGCACGTCCGACGCGCCCGGGAATCCGCCGGCGCGACGGCGCAAATTCCCTCGGCCACAGGCGGCGGCAAGTGTAACGGTGCGGCTGGCGTTGGCAAGATGGCCTTGCGCACGGAACTGTTGCGTCATCCCACTTCCGTGAATTACTGCATCCCTCGTTCCCGCAGTTCCCGCAACACTGCTTCGGTCACCTGTAGCACTTTATCGCGCTGAAGGTTCCCGGTTCGCGGCGCGCACCCCTCGGCGGGCGCTTCAGCCACACCGAAGTCGGCGAGGATGCAGCGAAGCACCTTCTGGAGCGCTTCGCGGTCAATCCGTTGTGATTCGCTGAGCGGCTGGCGGCTTGCGCCGAAATTAAAGCCGCGCAGCTCGACCGCCGCCCGGAAGCCTTCGGGGAAGTCGGCGGAGGTGATCATCGCGTCGAACAACTCGATGAGGCGCAATTGCAGCGGCACCGCTTCCGACAGGCGGCCGGACGTGGTGAGGTCGAAGATCAGTCGCGTGAGCTCGGGGACGATGCCGCTGGTGGCGTGGGTGCCCCCATCCGCGCCCATCACGAGCATCGGAACCAGCGCCGCCTCCCACCCGGTCAGGAAGGAAAAATCAGGGCGAATCGGGCGGACCGCGGCGATCATGCGGCACATGAACGTGACGTCGCCGCTGGAATCCTTGATGCCGATCACGCGCGGGAATTCCGCCAGCCGGCGGATCGTCGGCACGTCGATCGGCGAGGCGAAGAGGGGAATGTTGTAGAGGGTCACGTCGATTGGCGAATGCAATGCGATTTCGCGGAAGTATGCGTAGACGCTCTCGGGGCTAAGTCGATAGTAATAAGGGGACACGACCGCCACCGCCCGCGCGCCGTATTCGTGGTAGGTCTCACAGGCGCGGATGGTTTCGCGGACGTTAGCCTCCGCGGCGCCGGCCAATACCGGCACTCTGCCGTCGCACTGCTGGCAGACGATTTTGATAATCCGCCGTCGTTCCTCGACGGTGAAGCGGGTGAATTCGCCGGTGGAGCCGTTGGGGTACAAGCCGTGGACGCCGCGTGCGATAAGCCAATCGACGTACCGGCGGAGCTCGGCCTCATTGATTTCGCCGCGTGAATCGAGCGGGACGAGGTTGGGCGTGAAGATGCCGCGGAGCTTGTCGGTCATGGAATTTCCTTCGCCGAATGGGGCGTCCCCTTTTTACGCAAGTGCGGTCTTGCGTCCAGCGCCTCCGATTTCCCCGACGTAACGCGATGGGCGTCGCGGGACGATATACAAATTGGGCAACCGCGCAAAGGCATCGAGAGAGAAGATTCGGGGATGGATTTATCGGACCAAAACATCGCACCCTTCATCCCCGCGCCCAGCGGGGCGGAGTTTCTCGCCGACCTTCTGGCGGCGCAGGCCGAGCTCGCAACGCTCGAAGCCGATCCGCTCGCCGTGCTCCGCGCGCTGGCCGATCGGGCGCGGCAAGCGTGCGGCGCTGACGTCGCGGTGATCGAAGCGCTCTCCCCGGTGTGGCGTGTCGCCAGCGGCGGCGCGCTCCCTCCCGTCGCGGAACTGTTTCCTGAGCCCGTCCGCACGGCGCTGCGGGACCCGGACGCGCCGCCTCTTTTCATTGACGATACCGAACTCGACCCCCGCGCCGCCGCCCTGGCGATCCGCAGGCCTGGCGTCCGGTCGCTTATCCTTGTGCCGCTGGGCGGCGGGGATCGCGTGATGGGCTTCCTGCTCGTCGCTTCCAGCTCGTCCGGCGCGTTCGATCCGCTCCATGTCACTTCGCTGCAATTGCTCGGGGTGCTGCTTTCTGCGGCGCTGCGCGGGGCGGCCGAGCGCGAAGAGCGGCGGGTGCTCGAAATGGTGGCCAGGGATCTGCCGCTCGCGGAGGTTCTTGAGCAGCTTGTCGTACTGGTGGAAAGGCAAACCTCAGAGGCGGGCGCCTGCGTGCTGCTGGTGGTTCAGGATGGAACGATTCAGCCTTTCGGCGCGAACCTGCGGCCGCACCTTGCCGAAATGGTGTGTCGCCAGCCCCTGTCCTTCACGGCCCGGCTCGCGGACCGGTTGCCCGAAGGAGCCACCGCACCGCGCATGATCGACATTGTGGCCGACCCGGCGTGGGAAGATTTGCGCGACGCGTCGCGGGCGAGTGGGATCGAGGCGTGTTGGGTCACGCCGATTGGCGGCGCGGGCGGGGAACGGCTCGGCCTCGCGGTGGCATTCACCGGGCATCGCCGCGAACCAACCCGTGCAGAATCCGTGGCGCTGTGTGCCACTGCCCGCCTTGCCGCGATCGCAATCGAGCATCACCAGACCACGCGGCAACTGGCGTATCTCGTTCGCCATGACGTGCTGACGGGGCTGCCGAACCGAATCCTCTTCGAGGACCGGCTGTTCCAGGCGATGACGCTCGCCCGCCGCAACCGGACGACGCTCGCACTGCTCGCGATCGACCTCGACCATTTCAAACAGGTGAATGACACATTGGGCCACCAGGCGGGGGATGCGCTTCTGCGGCAATTCGCCCGCCGGGCCCGGACCCGCCTGCGTGAGAGCGACACGCTGGCCCGCGTGGGCGGCGACGAATTCATGCTAATTTTGCCCGAGGTGACCGACCGCTCCGCCGCCGATATGGTCGTCCGCAAATTGCGCGACTCAATCGAGGAGGAGCCCTTTGAGCTTCTGGGCACCGCCCGCCGCGTCAGCGCGAGCATCGGCGTGGCCCTCTTCCCCGACGATTCCGACGACCCCGCCGGCCTCCAGCGATTCGCCGACGGGAATATGTACCGCATCAAGGAACAGAACCACCGCCTGACCGCGCCGGCCCAAATTTCTCCATCCGAACAGCCTGCGGGACCCGATACGGTGTTGCCGATTCATTGCTAATTTGGCCCAGCCCGCGTTTTCTGCTTTTGCTTCCCCCCGCGCCGTCCGATTACACTTTGCCCATGGCGCCTTTCTCGATCGACACCAACGGACAGCTTCAGCCGCACCTCTTGCAGGAATGGCTTCTCACCAACGGGCTGGGCGGGTACGCGTTTTCCACCGTGGTCGGCTGCAACACCCGCCGCTATCACGGGCTGCTGTGCGCCGCCACGCTGCCGCCCGTCGGGCGCGTGATGGCGCTCAACCGGATCGGCGAGATCCTCACCGTTGACGGCGACGACGACCGCCTGCTGGAATTCTCGGTGAACCAATTCCGCGAAGGTTTCCACCCGCACGGCTGGACGTACCTGCGCCGCTTCACGCTCGACGACGTGGCGCGGTGGGAATACGAGGTCGAGGGCGTCAAGATCGTGAAGGAAGTGCAGATCCTGTGGCTCCAGAATGTGGTCGGGATCCGCTACACGATTGACCCGGGCAAGGGCCGCCGGGCAAAGCTGAGTTTGCTGCCGTTCATGGGCCTGCGCGATTTCCATGCCGAGCGGCATGGCAGCGACGCCCGGTTCGACCAGTGGGCCGGAGAGCGCGAGGTGCGTGTGGCGGCGGGGCAATTGTCGGCCGCAGTGCGGGCGGATACCGGCGTCTTCGAGCCCAAGCCCGACTGGTGGCATTCACACTTTTACGCAATAGAAAGCGACCGCGGGCAGGACGATACCGAAGACCTGTTCACCCCCGGCCGTTTCGTCCTGGACGCAAAGGGCCCGGCGAGCATCACCCTCTGGGCCGCGATGGAGCCTGCCGGGCCTTTCGATTGGGATGCGGAACTCAAACGGCGGCGCGAGGCGGTCGCCGCGGCGTACAGCCTTCCGGAAAACGTGCAGCCCCCCAGCCGCGCACCGCTCGCGGCGCCCGACGCCTCCCCGACGCTGCAACGCCTCACGCGCGCGGCCAACGACTTCATCGTCTACCGCAAGTCCCCCGACGGCACCGACGGCTCGACCGTTATCGCGGGTTATCCGTGGTTCGCCGACTGGGGTCGCGATACGATGATCGCGCTGCCGGGCCTTTTTCTCACCACCCGCCGTTTCGCCCAGGCCCGCCAGGTGCTCGGCGTCTTCGCGAAATATGTCAGCGAGGGGATGATCCCCAACGTCTTCGACGATTACTCAAACGAGCCGCACTACAACACTGTGGACGCGAGCCTTTGGTTCATCCACGCCGCGTTCGAATATCTGCGGCAATCGAAGGACGCGCATACGTTCGAGGAAACGTTCCTGCCCGCGTGCCGGGCCATCCTCGACGGCTACCGCAGCGGCACGCGGTTCCACATCGCGATGGACGAGGCCGATGGCCTGATCACCCAGGGCGATCAACAGACGCAGCTCACGTGGATGGACGCGAAGTGCAACGGCGTCGCGTTCACGCCCCGGCAGGGCAAGGCCGTGGAAATCAACGCGCTCTGGTATCACGCGTTGCGACTGATGAGCGAAAACGTGCTAGCCGACAAGGTAGCCGAAAGCTTCCGCAAGGCTTTCTGGATCAGCCCGTTCCGCGGGCTGGCGGACGTGGTCGAAGGCCCGCCCGGCCCCAGCGGCTACGGACGCCGCGATCTGTCGCTGCGGCCCAACCAGATCTTCGCCGTCAGTCTGCCCAACAGCCCGCTGCTCCCCGAGCAACAGAGCGCCGTGGTGGAAGTCGTACGTCGGGAATTGCTCACGCCCATGGGCCTGCGAACGCTGGCTAAAAGCGATCCAAAATATCAGGGCCGCTACTCCGGCCCGCAGTTCCAGCGCGACGGCGCATATCACAACGGGACAGTCTGGGCGTGGCCGCTGGGGGCGTTCCTGGAAGGCTATCTCCGGGTGAACGCCCGCTCGCCCAAGGCGATTGCACAGGCCCGGGAATGGCTCACGCCCCTGATCCGGCAGATGGATTACAACTGCATTGGCCAGATTGCTGAGATCTACGAAGGCGACCCGCCGCACCGAATGGTCGGCTGCCCCGCCCAAGCCTGGAGCGTGGCGGAGGTGCTTCGCCTGGCGGTGGAATTAGGGATGTAACGCGGGAAGAGATTGAAACGGAAAGGCGATTGCAAATTGCAAAATGCAAAATGCAAAATGCAAATTGAAAGGCGGGGGCAAATGCTCCCCGCGCCAATTTGCATTTTGCAATTTGCACTTTGCAATTTGCAATCCCTGACCCGCGCCAATCGGCGGGCACCGATTTCCCTCGCGTTCACGTTCTGCCTCCTGCTGTCATCGCATTTAGTGGGCGCAGCCGACGCGGCGTTCTCCCTTCCCTTACAGGGAAATTATCGTGCCGGCAAGTACATGCCCGTCCACGTTGCCGCCGACACGGACGGCGCGGATGACGTACTGATTCTTCACGGGCAAAACGCGGTCCCGACCGAGATTTCCGCAGCGAACAAACGGATCGACGCAATCGTTCCATGGCTCGCGGTGCGCACCGTTCACGACGTGCAATGGTCCGCGCCGGGGACGGGCGAGCGGCCCGTCGAGTGGCCGCTGCATGCGCTGGGAGAAGACGAACGGCTGATTGGGTTTGCCGGGGCCGACCCGGACGCGCTCGCGCCGCTGTTCCCGGGACGAACGCTGTTGCGGGTTCCACTCGACCTCGCGCGGCCGCTGGCGGGGCCGGCCCAGGCGTGGGAGGCACTGGACGGAATTGTGCTCGACGCGGCCGCGGCGAGCAGGATGGATGAGTCGCAGCTTCGCGGGCTCGTGGAGGCAGGCACCGCCGTCGCAATCCGCTCCGAGCGTCGGCCGGGCGGTCCGTGGCCCTGGCGAAAGCAAAGCGCGTATTGGGTCCTGCACGTCCCCCTCTCCGGGCCGCAGACGGCGTTCGTTCCCGAAGGCGCATACGACCCGACGCAGGCATGGCTCCGCGGCTGGCCGGGCGATTTTCGGCGCCATGTGATCCTCGCCGCGGTTCTTTTCGCCATCCTCGCCACGGGCGTGACGCTGTGGCGGTCGCGTTGGAGCGTGCTGGTTTCGCTCGCGCTGTGCGCGACGTCGGCAGGCTTCATTATGCTGTGGCGCGCGCGTCAGCCCGTCACGCTGCAAGGCGGCGGCTCGGTGCTGGTACTCGGCGAATCGACCACGCAGCGCGACGACTGGACCTACCGCGCCGTCCTCCGCCCCGCCGACGGCAGCTTTGCGCGGCAGCCGGCAGCTCATCCCGTCTTCGCCTACCCGCGGCAGATTGATGATTCGCAGGTGCGCCTGACGTGTGCCGCGGACGGCCGGCCGCTGGAATTTCGTTACTCGCAAAAGCCCAGGCAATCGTTGGCGTTCCTCACCCGCTCGCTACTCCCGGTCCGCTTGCCGGTCACGCCCTCTATGCCGATAAGCTCGCCGTTGCGAACCCTCGCCGACTCCCTTTACGCTGGCCCCGGGGATCGCTTGCTCGGGCAGGTGATGCAAGAAGGCGATGAAGGGCGCTGGCCTGATGTCGTGGTCGAAGCATCCGGATCGCCGGCCCCATGATTGCGAACGGGACTAATCTCCATCTCGGCATTGCTAAGTTAATGAGCGAAGTGCGGCGAATCTTGTCGCAGTACTTCTCCCTCTTCCTCGTACGGGCGTGAAGTTGTGTGATTCGCGACTATTCCATGTAGGGTGGGTGTACTCGCCCACCATTTGACACGCAATCGCTCGACGATGGTGGGCGAGCACGCCCACCCTACACGCCTTAATAACCGCGGGGAACGCCCCATCGTGGCACGGGTTTTCAACCCAATGCCATTAAGCGACTTTGACCGCCGACCGCCGGCGATTCAAGATCTGCTGGCGCAGT
>JAQGHP010000621.1 GCA_028288775.1 Phycisphaerales bacterium
TTCCGGCGAGCTCGCGAAACCACGGGCCATAGAAGCCAAGATCGAAATCACAGGTGGAGAGCAATCCGCCGCGCCAGCCGTCCGACCAGCGGCGGGCGGCTGCGACGGAATCCACCTCCGGCAGCCGCACGCGCGGGCCCTTGGCCAGCACGAACGCCTTGGCCGATTCGGCCAGCGGCGCGACCTCGTCGAGTTGATCTTCCCAGCAGAGCACGGCAACCATCGGCACGCGCTTCGCGCGGGCCAGGCGGCGGAGCGTCCAGCGGAGCACGGGCTCGCCACGGAAGAGGCGCGTGGCGCTATTGGGCTCGCGGCCCTCGTGCAGCATGGAGAGAATGGCGGTCGCATTCTTCATGCCGCGACGCTCCTGGCGGAGGTTTCGGGGACGGCGGTAAGGCGGTCGATCACTTCGTCCATGAGTCGTTGAAAGGACGCTGCGGCGTCCATGACGCCACGGACGTTTTCGATGTCGCGCAGGACTTGGAGGCGCTGGCGCTCGGGGCCATCCGCCTTCGACGCGGCGATCCTGCGGTCGGCCTCGAAGCGTTTGATCTCCGACGGCTGGCTGAGCTGCGTGACCAGGTCATACGTGGCCCCGAGTTCGTTCATCCGCGCACGCAGAACGTCGACGGCGGTGATGGCGCGGTTCACGCGGGCCTGGTCTTCCAGGTGGTCGCAGATCTCCCGGAGCAGCGGGAGAGTGCCGCGGCTGATGCGCTCGATCTCGAGCGCCTCGCCGCGACGCCGGCGGAGGCAGTCCAGCGATTCGCCCAGGCGGCTCCAGTCGAGGCCGGGGTTGCCGGTCTGCGGGCGGGTGAGCGGCCGTTTGCAATACTTCTCGGCCGCGTCCGCGAGCTTCATCGGCGTCGCGCCGCGCTTGGCCGCCCCGCCTTCGCTGGCGTCGATGATCCGCGTGCGCGTCTTGAGGAAATCGCGCTCGAATTGTTGGAGATAGGTGAACAGCCGTTCTTCGGTGTACATGGGCCGGCCCTCGTAATCGGGAATGCGGCGGAGGATGAACCGCTCGCGCACGATCTGGTCCCACTGCTTCATCTCGACAGTGCAGAAGCGGGACAACTCCGGCCGCCATACGTCCTCATAGCTCGTCCCGGGCGTGTAACAGAGCCCGTCACTGAAACCCAGATCCTGCCCGACGAACATGATCGGGTCGCACCCCAGGTGCTCGGCAAGGTAATAGGCCAGGTGGGCGACCGTCGCGCCGCTGGGTAACTGCGTCTTATCCAAACGCATTTCACGCAGCAGCCCTTCGGCGAAGGGGTTGCCCAGGATCGACACCGGACCGGGGTTCATCGAGAAAATGGCGGCGTTGGCTTTCGGTTCGGCGACCATCTCCGTTCGCAACGTCGGCGGCAATTTCTCGAAGAAGCGCGTGCAGATTTCGTGATAGTCCAGCGACGTGACAAAGTCGGGCTCGATGCCCATCTCCAGCAGCGGCTGCAGCGTGGTCTGCACGGCGATGATCAAAGCCCGGCTTTGCAGGTCCTTGAGCAGATGTTTGTTTTTACGTAGCGACGGGCCGGCGGAGACGATGATTGCGGGCTCGCCGCGGAAACGGTCCTTCAGGCGCGCCATGCTCGGGGTCGCGACGTACCAGCCGACATTGCGGGCGATGTTCTCGGCGGTGCGACGGCTGTTGAGGACGATGGTGTTGATGCTCGTCTGCGTATAAGAGGCGAACTCGTCGATCCATTGCCGCATTTGAGCGAAGAATTCCGGCGCGAGCTGTTGGCTGGGCGCGTGCGCGACCTGGCAGGAGCCGATGTGGATGAGCGCGGCATGGGGGGTGAGCCGAGTGAGCAGATCGGACTTGTCGGCCCGAGTGAAGAACATCAATCGCCGGCTTTCGATAAGGCGGGAGAGGTAGCGGCTCTCGAAGGCCGTGCGGAGCAGCAGCAGGTCGGGCTCGAAGATGATGAACAGCGATTCGTCGCTGGCGCGGTCAAAGAGCAATTCGACGTGATAGCCCAGCGCGAAGCCGAACACGTAGAAGGCGACGAGCTTTTGTGCATCAATCGGGTCCACCAGCCGCCTGGCTTCCGCGAGCGGTTCGTAGCGGCTGTGGAGATAGGTGCCGCGTGCATCCCCGGTGGCCACACACACCGTGGGCGGGCCAGATTTTGAGGCTTCGACGCGATGGGAAGGCTCGCCGTGCGTGGCCTCGACCTCGGCGGCGAGGGCGGGGTCTACCGTCCAGAGGGCCGCGAGATTCTTCAGGTACGGCGCGTCCTCGGGGAGGATGAACCGGGTTGACGGGTCGTTGCTTGCGGTCATGCGCGCGGGCCTATAGCCTTGCGTGCGGCGGACGGGACGTGCGAAATGCGCCCGGTCGACGGGCGCACGCTGCCGCGACACGCTCTCCCTGTTATCGGACCCCCCCCGGCGAAAGGTTGAGACATTCCATGAGCGACTTGCTGTTCGACGTGCCGTGGTGGATTCCGACTCTATTGGCCGTCATCGGCATCGCCCTGATGTTCCGCGGGAACGCGCAGCAGAAGTCGAATGTGCGAACCGCGGGGTTGGCGGTCTTCGCGCTGGCGGTCGGCTGGTTTCTGCTGAGCTATCTCATCGACACCGACAAAGAAAAAGCACAGAAGGGAACGAAGCTGCTGTTGCAAGCGGTGGTGGACCAAAATTGGACGAAATTCCAGTCTATGCTGACGCCGCAGGCGAGCGTCACGGTGCAGGGCCAGCCGACCGGAGTCACCGGCGCGGAAAACGTGAGGACCATGGCGCAGACCGGCGCAGAAGCCATCCACCTAACCGGCGCGAGCATGCGATCCTCTGAAGCGGAACAGGACGGCTCGCTCATTCAGATCCAAGCCCAGGTCGTCTCGATCGAAGAGTTCCCACAGGCCCCGACCATGCCCAGCACGTGGCAATTCATCTGGGAAAACACGCCTGCGGGCTGGCGCGTCCGCGAAATCCGGCTCATCAAACTCGGGGATCTCAGGCCCGAGGACATGAAGCAGCTGATGCCAAAGGGGCGATGACGGATCAGAGCGCTCCCGGGATCCGGGGCGGCGCTGCGCTTGTCCCGGCGTGGAGTGTAAACCGACTTTCGCGAAAGGCAGGCGCTCGGGTTCGAATGGCGTTGCCACTTGCGCCCTTCGCGTCACTGTCTTCAAATAACAAATGTCGCGATTCGGGCAGACGGCGCAACCGCTTCACGCCGGGGCAAGCGCAGCGCCGCCCCGGATTTCTGTGCGCGAATGCGTTCACCCATCCAAAACCGATTGCCCCCTTCACTTTACTCCCAGCCCCCATTCCCTCCCCTGCCACTCCCGCAACATCGCATAATGAGTTAGATCAAACTGCAACGGCGTCACCGTGATGTATCCGTCACGCAGCGCGGCGACGTCCGTGTCTGCTTCGGTTTCGCCCAGTTTGAACACGCTGCTGTTCCAGAAGTAGGCACGGCCTCGGGGGTCTTGGCGCTGGTCATATTCATCTGTCCAGCCTCGGGTGCATTGGCGGACGACTTTGATGCCCGCCGGGTTTTCGTGGGGGTGGAGGGGAGGGACGTTAATTGTCGCGCACTGGCCGCCGGTGAGGCCTGCGGCCAGGAGCTGGTCGATCGTTTTCCGGGCGAAGGTGCAGGAGCGGGCGTAGTCGATGGGGATTTCGTTGCGGAGGTAGAGCGACACCGCGATGCTCGGCAGGCCGAGGAACGCGCCCTCAATGGCCGCGGCGACGGTGCCGCTGTAGATGACATTGATGCCGACGTTCGCGCCGCTGTTCATCCCGCTGACGACGAGGTCGGGTTGGCGCGGGAGAAGCTTGGAGACGGCGAGCTTCACGCAGTCCGCCGGCCGGCCGTTGACGGCGGTGCCGACGAAATCTTCGCCGATTCGCACTTCACTGGTGAGGATGGGCGTGGATAACGTAATGCCGTGGCCGGTGGCGCTCTGCACCGTCTCAGGGGCCACGACCCGTACGTCGCCAAGAGTCTTAAGCGCGCGATAGAGCGCGAGGAGGCCGGGTGCGTAAATGCCGTCGTCGTTGGTGAGCAGGATCAACATGGGAGGGGGAGTATAATGGGAGTGCATGAAACGTAAAACGTGAAACGTGAGGTGTGAAACGTGAAGACGTGAAACGTGAAACCTGAGTACGGCGGTCACATTGGTGGCGTCGGGCTTCCCAAGTCTTCTCACGTTTCACGTTTCAGAACTATGCTTCGACTTACCCGCGAACAACTTCGTGAGATCGATCAGCGGGCGACGGAGGAATTCCACGTCCCGGGCGTTGTGCTGATGGAGAACGCCGCTCGGGCGGCGGCGGTCGCGGCGTGCGCGATGCTTACCAATGATTGCGGCGGAGACGTGCTCATCCTCTGCGGCGGCGGAAACAACGGGGGCGACGGCCTCGCCCTCGCCCGTCACCTTCACAACCGCGGCGCGGACGTCGCTATTGCGCTGACGGTCGATCCCAGCCGCTATCAGGGCGATGCGCTGGTGAACTGGCAGATCGTCTCGGCGATGAAGCTGTCCGTCGTCCCAGCGACGCCGCGGCTCATTGATCGCTCGGCGCCGTCGCTCATTGTCGATGCCATTTTCGGCACGGGACTGACGGACGCCCCGCGCGATCCTTTCGGTGCGATCGCGGCGGCGGTTGCGCGGAAGGGAATGCCCGTGCTCGCGATCGACATTCCCAGTGGTTTGGATTGTGATACGGGTATTCCACCGGGCGCATGTATCCGCGCGACGCGCACGGTCACGTTCGTTGCCCAGAAGACCGGCTTTGCCAATCCCGAATCGCATCAGTACACCGGCGAAATTACGGTGGGCGACATCGGGTGCCCGCGCGAGCTGATCGAAGCAGTGGCACGGTCGCGATAGGTTTTGCTGGATCCATTCTCCCTCCTTCGGTATTCCGGGGGAGGGCAGGGGTGGGGGCATGATTTCGGCAATCGGTTGAACCGCCCCACCGAAGGAGGGAGAAATTGCGGCAAGCGATCGTCCTGCGGCAACGCCCGCGGCCGCTGAAGGCGTTTGCTTTGCGCCCCGAGCGTCATTACACTTCCGCGTCCTATGAAATCGGAACGGCGGCACGAACTAAAGACGAATTCGCTTGCGAAGGGCATCACGACCTTTCCAGAGCTTCTCCAGCAGTACGGCTCTCGGGTGCTCCTGGGCGTCATTCTCTGCCTGCTCGTGTACGTTCTGGTCTATCGTTACACCACTGGCAAATCGCAGCGCGCCAACGCTGCCGCGGAGAGCTTGAGCGCGGCCCGGCTGGCGCTCGATTCGCTCCGCACTCCTCCGCCGGGCCGGATGGCCCCGGCCGAACTCGCCGAGGTGCGCGACCAAGCCGCCGAGGAAGCAGAAAGCGCGATCCGGGACGCGATCGCCAACGCCGAGGATCCGAAGGTCAAGGCGGAGGCGTTGATTACGCAGGGCGATTTGAACTGGCTGCTGGCGAATTATCCGACACTGCCGACCTCGACCGCCATCGGCACGAGCAGCCGGCCGGTGAAGAGCAATGAGGAGCTGTTGAAGGCCTCGGAAGAGGCTTACCGCGAGGTGCTGCAGCCCCCTTTGAACGCCGACCATCAGTCCGTCACCACGGCTCGCTTGGGGCTGGCTGCCATCGCCGAGAATCGTGGTCAGTGGGCGGAAGCGCGGAAGGATTACCAGCAGATCATTGATGATCCGGCCACAGCCGAAGCGTTCAAGACGCTGGCAGGCCGCCGATTGGAGTTGGTGAAAATCCTGGAAAAGCCCGTGATGTTGGGCGGCCCGCCGAAGGCGGTTCCGCTGGGACCGGCCCTGCCGACTTTCACCGATCCATCGGCCGGTTTCCCGCCCGCCACCGCGCCCTCCACGCAGCCTGCGCCGTCCACGCAACCCGCGACGGACATTTCCCCGGCCACCCGCACCGCCCCCGCCGTCGGTCCCACGACTCTGCCTGCCGGGCCGGCCTCTCCGGTTCCAGGCAAGTAGCCTTGTGACTGCGATTCGCAGCGGTTGGGCCACGGTCAATCGGCGCTCGTAATAAATCTGACCGTGCCCAAAATCCCCGATCCCATCCTCGACTCCACGCCCGAGATTGATCCGGATCTCCCGGTCGAGGGAGATACCGTCGAAGCGCCGGATGAAGGGGATATTCAGCATTACCGGTTTCGGCTGGGCAAGACGCTTATTCGCCGGATCGATCAGTATCTGGTTGATCGAGTCCCCTACCTTTCGCGCAACAATGTTCAACGCCTGATCGACGAGGGGATGGTCAAGGTCAACGGCAAGCTGGTGAAGGCCAGCTACCGGCCCAAGCAGGGCGACGAAATTGACATGGTCGCCCCGCCCAAGCCGGTGAGCGAACTGGTCCCCGAAGATATTCCACTGAGCATCGTCTTCGAAGACGAGCATTTGCTGGCGCTCAACAAGCAAGCCGATCTGATCGTCCATCCCGCCAGGGGGAAATGGACGGGAACGCTCGTCAACGGCCTCGTGCATTACGGGCAAAAATGGAGCACGGTCAACGGCAATTGGCGTCCGGGCATCCTTCACCGCCTCGACCGCAACACCACTGGCATCATGCTCGTCGCCAAGAGCGACGAGGCGCATTGGCGCGTGGCCCGGCAATTTGAGAACCGGACCATCCAAAAGACGTACTTAGCCGTAATACATGGCGTGCCGGAGCTGCTGGCGGATGTGATCGATATGCCGATCGGGCAGGATCGGTACGTGCGGGAAAAGCAGGCGGTGAGGAAAATCGAGAACGGCGGACGCCCCGCCATCACCAAATACGAAATTCTCGAGGTCTTCCAGACGCCTCCATCCGCGGTATTGCAGAACAGTGCATTCCCGATGGATCGAAAGAACCCCGCCCCGCCGGGGAAGTTCTCACTCGTGAAGCTTACGCCCAAGACCGGTCGCACGCATCAATTACGCGTCCACATGATGGCGATGGGCTATCCGATGCTCGGCGATACGATCTACGGCGGGCGAATCTTCGAGCACGGCGATTTTCGCTTCGAGCGTCAGGCCCTGCACGCGTATGAGATCACCTTCGTACACCCCGGCACGCTGGAGCCCCAGACGCTGCAGGCCCCGCTGCCGCCGGATATTTTGAGGCTGGTCAGCATTTTGCGCGGAACGGATTCACGCCCGGCCCCGACGGACGTATAATACATACCGGTTGGCCCCGTTAGGTGGCAAGGACGGCCGGGGACGGAGTAAGTTACATGGCGTACACGCTGGCGTTTCAAATCCCGTCGATGATGGAGTGGGTGGTTATTGCCTTGGTAGGCCTGCTCTTCTTTGGACGGCGTCTGCCGGACTTGGGACGAAACCTCGCCAAGGGAATTGTGGAATTTAAGAAGGGCCTAAAGAGTATCGAATCCGGCCGCGATTGACGCGGCGGTGTGGTAAGATGCCGGTTGGCCCGAGCGGTTGAAAAAGGACGGTCCTCACGGACTGGAAATCATGCTGCACACCCTAGCGTTTCAAATCCCGTCCATGATGGAATGGGTGGTCATTGCTCTTGTCGGCTTGCTGTTCTTCGGAAAGCGCCTGCCGGAAGTTGGCCGCAGCCTTGGCAAGGGCATTGTGGAATTCAAGAAGGGCCTGAAGGGCATCGAGGACGACGTGGACACGGCTGTCGAGGAATCCTCCAAGCCCAAGTCTGCGCTCCCCTCCCAGACCCAGGCCGCCGCCCTTCCATCCGATGCAAAGTTCGATCCGTACACGGGTAAGCCCGTGGAAGCGCCCAAGTTTGATCCGTACACCGGTAAGCCGATTGACAGTGGCGCGGATACGGTCATCAACGCGGGCCAACCGCGAGAGACGGTGCCGTCGTCGGATCATTGATCCGGTCGGGGAAAACAGAATCTTCAAACTACCGCGGGCGGATGAAGCGATGACTTCATCCGCCCGTATTGTTTGTGCCGCTCGAATGGGGGATCTCTCACATTTCAAATTTGAGAGTTGCAATTTGAGATCGCCTTTCCCGCCCCCGCAATCTTTCCAGATTCCTGTTGCATCCGTTGCGTTCGCTCCGATACAATCCGCATAGTCCGATTACACCCCATTGACCCGCCTCAACAGGAGACACACCATGCGACGCATCCTCGCCTCGGCCCTGGTAGCTGGTTCTCTTGCACTCGCCTCGTCGGCTGTTCCGGCCTCGGCTTCACCCGGCGCCAAGCAGGCGCTCAATACCACTTTGCCGGAGGTCCGGTTCAATGGTGTTGCACTGACGGACGCCATTGACTTCCTTCGCGACGTGTCCGGAGCGAACCTCGTCGTCAACTGGAAAGCCTTGGAAGAAGCGGGCATCGCCAAGGACACGCAGCTCAACATCCGCCTTCGCGGCGTAAGCTTCAAGAAGGCCCTGAGCATGGTGCTCGCCGAGGCGGGCGGCGGAGATAAACTCACCTATGACGTGGACGAAGGCGTCATCCAGGTCACCACCCGCGAACTTGCAGATGAGCGCATGATCACCCGCGTCTACCCCGTCCAGGATCTCATCACCGAAATCCCCGATTTCACGGACGCCCCGGATTTCTCGCTGAACTCCACTAGCAACAACTCCAACCAAAACCCCCAAGGCGGCGGTGGAATCGGTTCTGGGGGCGGCAGCGGAGGTACGACCAGCTCGCCCTTCCCAGGCAATACGACGAAGAAAGAGGAAGACATCAAGACCAAGGCCGAGC
>JAQGHP010000642.1 GCA_028288775.1 Phycisphaerales bacterium
CAGGCGATCCTGGACGCCAACCTGAACCCGGGCGCTGACGCCGTCACCGTCGCCATTCCGCAGCCCGCGGGGCAGGCTCTCGTGCAGACGATCTCGCTCGCAGCCGCCCTGCCCGCCATCACGGACCCGCTCTCCCTCGACGCTACCACCGAGGCCGGCTACCACGCCGCACCGCTGATCGAGCTCCGCGGCACACTCGCCGGCGCGGGGGCCGCCGGCTTCGAGTTCGCCGCCCCGGGCTGCGTCGTTGCAGGCTTCGTCATCAACGGCTTCTCGGGCGATGGTCTGACGGTCGATGCCGGCGCGGACGGCGCGGTCCTCCGCAACAACTACGTCGGCACCGACTCCACCGGCGCCCTCGCCGCGGGTAACGGCGGCAACGGCATCTCCGTTTTCGCCAACTCCGCGCAGGTCCTCAACAACGTCGTCTCCGCCAACTTCGCCAGCGGCATCTACCTTGAAAGCAGCACCGGCAGCACTGTCGCCGGGAACTTCATCGGCACCAACGCCGCCGGCTCGTTCACCACGGACGCGACGGGCGCAAGCCTGGGCAACGCAAACGCGGGCGTCTTCCTCGACTTCGGCTGCGCGTCCGACACCGTCGGCGGCGCAACCGCCGCCGCCCGCAACGTGATCTCCGGCAACGCCAACACCGGCATCACCGTCCAAACCTCCGGCACCGATTCCAACCTGATCCAGGGCAACACCATCGGCACCAACGCCGCGGGCTCGGCGGCCCTGCCCAACAACACCGGCGGCGTCCTGCTCAACTCCCCCGGCACGCAGGTCACCAACAACCTCATCTCCGGCAACGCCGGCTACGGCCTCAAGCTGACCGACGGCTCCACGCTCCAGGGCAATAAAATCGGCACGGACGTCTCGGGCGCAATCGCCCTCCCCAATCAAGCCGACGGCGTCTTCGTCTTCGGCAGCGGGAACAGCATCACGGGCAATTCCATCAGCTACAACGGCCGCAACGGCGTCAACGTCTTCACCGGCAGCGGCAACGTCGTCCGCCAGAACTCCATTAACCTCAACCAATGGTGGGGCATCGACCTGGGTAACGACCGCGTCACCGCCAACGATTCCAGCGGCCACGAGAACGGCCCCAACCTCTTTCAGAATTTCCCCGTCCTCACGTCCATAACCCGCACCGCGACGACGATCACCCTCTCCGGCACGCTCGACTCCGCGGCTTCCGGCCCGTTCACGATCGACTTCTACACCAGCACCGCCCCCGACTCCTCCGGCTTCGGCCAGGGCGAAATCTACCTCGGCTCGACTACGGTGACGCTCGACTCTACGGGCCACGGCACGTTCACCGCGACCTTCGCCGGCCCGGCGGCCGGCCAGACCGCCGTCAGCGCGACGGCGACCGATGCCGACGGCAACACATCCGAATTCGCGATGACCCAGACGATTCCCCCCGCGCCGCCGCCCGCGCCACTACCCGCCGCGACGACTACGACCCTCGCCTCGTCCTCCGCCTCGGCCCTCACCGGGCAGACCGTCACGTGGAAAGCGGTCATCACTTCCGGCATCGCCGGATCGCCCACCGGCACGGTGAAATTCTTCGACGGCGCAACCTTGCTCGCGACAGTTCCGGTCTCCAACGGATCGGCCTCTTTCACGAGCGCGGCCCTGTCCCTCGGAAGCCACACCATAACAGCCGTCTATAGCGGCGACTCCGCCTTCGCCGCCAGCACGTCCGCCGCTATTACTCAGGTCATCGCCGCGCCGGCGAGCCTTGCCACGATCAGCGGCCACACCTACACCGACCTCACCGGCAACGGCCTGACCGCCGACGACACGCCGATGGCCGGCGTCACCGTGAAGCTCTTCGCCGACAAGAATAAAGACGGCGTCCTCGACTCCGGCGACGGTGCGGCGATCGCCACCGCCGTCACCGACGCCAAAGGCGCGTACACTTTCGCCAACCTCATCGCCGGCCGCTATTTCGTGCAGGAAATGCTCCCGACCGGATACCTGGTGACCATGCCCGTCCAGGGCGACACCTACACAACGTCGGTCAGCGGCGCGACGACGGTAAGTACCGACAATTTCGATAATCTCAAGACCAGCAACACGAAGGTCAACGCCGTGGCTCTCGAAAACATCCTGATCCAGCGTCTGACCATCGAACTCCGCGCCAACGACTGGCGCGAAGCGACCAAGACCATCGCCGCCCTCCTCCGCGTGTTCTTCCTCGGACACGCATAGGGAGGCGTGCAGTCCGCCTAACCACGAAGGCACAAAGGCACGAAGACGTGGGTGGAAGTCATGTAGGGTGGGTGTACCCGCCCACCGTTTTTCACGCGGATCGGCCACGCAACGAAACGGTGGGCGAGTACACCCACCCTACTTGTTTGCGCAAGTCTCTGGCGCGAAGAAAAAACGTTTGAACCGCCAAGGCGCCAAGACGCCAAGGGAGGGGAGGAATGCCATCGTGCAATATTCCTCCTTCCCTCGGCGTCTTGGCGCCTTGGCGGTTTAGCCATTCTTTCCGCATTCAGATTTCGTCATTCGGACTTGATTCGGATTTCGGGGATTCGGAATTGGGAATTTCCTCCCCGCCCGATGCCTCCAAACCGGACGCGGAAACGAGTCCCACCTTCACCGCGCGAATCGCCAGGAACATCGGGATTTCTTTCCGCGCACTGTTCTCCGCCGCGGCACGCGGGCCTTGTTGGCTGGTCTTGTGGCTGGGCCATTCCTCCAGCGCGTCGATCAGCAGCCCCGCGTTGCGCAGCGCACGCACGTACAGTTCCAGCGGCTTGTGGAAGCTCCAGGTGTAGACGTCCGGATCCTTGCCGGGGTTGGTGATGATCGGGGATTTCCGCGGCATCAGATACCGGTCCACGCGGCGATACTGCACCTTCTGCTTGTCGTCCCAGCCCCAGCTCGTCTCCTTGGGGCCGCGGAAGCTCGGGTGCATCATCACCATGACGAAACGCCCCCCCGGCCGCAGGGCGCGGGCCACGCCGGTAAACACGCCCTGGATCGGATGGATATTCTGGATCGCCAGCATGCACGCCGCGGCTGAGAAGTGCGCCTCGGGCAGGAAATTGAGCTTCCGGGCGTCACCCACGTAGTAGCGGATCGCCTCCGGCCCGCGCGTGCGTGCCGCCGCGATCAGCTCCGTCGCCGCGTCTACACCGGTCATCCGCACGCCCCGGTCCTGCAATATCCGGCAGAGCACGCCCTGCCCGCAGGCGATGTCCACCGCCGTGTCCCCCTCCCGCAGTGCCAGCATCCGCAACACTCCGGGAATGACCACTTCACGCTGATATTCGCTGCCCGATTCGCCGACGAGCTGGTCGTACCAGTTCGCCACGTCGCCCCAGTCCGTGCGCGGCCCGGGGCCGGCGGGCTTTGCCGGCTGCTTGCCGGGTGTCGGTTGGTTCTGTGCAGATTGCGGTTTACGTTGCATCAATCGCCCGCCGCCTTTAATGAAATGCCGCCGCTCCCGCGACGACGAGGACCACTACGAGCACGATCCCCAGGCATATCACCACGAGTGTGACGATCCCCAGGAATTTCCAATAGGACTTTTGCGCTTCGAGGGCCGCCTCGAGGTCGCCGGCCCGCTTTCGGTACGACAGGTCCGCGATGCGGGATGCGTAGCGCCAGAGGAAAACTGCGGGGAAGATGTAGAGAAGCGACATCGCGATGTTAAGGGCGGGGCCGATCATAACCAGGCCGCTTCGAACTTGCATGGCGGCAAGCATTCCGATGACGCTGCCGATGAGCAGGAGTCCTGCGCCCAGGAACATGAGGACGGCAAAAAGAATTACCCACGGTCGCGTCTGCCGGAGCATGTCGATGGTGCGCCGGGTGACGGGCGTGGCGTCGCCACCGGGGGTCTGGTAGGCGAGCGATTGGACTTGCGCCGGCGCTGCCGGCGCGAAGGTTTCGGCATAAGCCGGCTCAGGCGCCGGCGCGGCCGCGGGGAATACGAGCGCCGGCACCCGCCGGGCCGGCAGCCACTCGGACATGTAATCGGTCCAGACCAGGTCGTCAGGCCCCAGCGATCCTGCCGCGGCCATTCCCTTGAGCTGCTCGGCCGTCACCGGCCCGCGCCGCTCGCCGCCCTGCACGTAGAACCACTGACTTGCCATGGGAGCCTCCGCCTGTCGCCGGGTTGTACAACGGTTGGAGGAATGCGTCCATCGGCGTTCGCAAAGTTTGGGCGACGAGTGTGCAACCCGTGCTTGTTGGGGCTTCCTTTGCTGTCGCAGACATTCTTGTCTGCCCTCGGGTCGGAGAGTGGAGGGCATTCCTCAATGGTGGCGCAGACATTCTTGTCTGTGTCGGGGCGGGGAGTGGAGGGCATTCCTGCCCTCCCGAGCCGACCCGAAGCGAAGTTGCGAGTCCGCTCGGGGGGCAGGAATGCCCCCACTCGCAGACTCGCAACAGACAAGAATGTCTGCCCCACCTCGGATACAGACAAGAATGTCTGCCCCACCTCGGAAAAGAGACAAACGGGCCCGCCGTCTTGGAAGCGAACATCAGAGCAACGGCGAAAGCAGCGATATCGCGCTGTCAGCATAGCGCTTCACGGTCGACCTTTTCGCCCACTCCTGCACGTCGAGCTTGCACGAGTCGGCGAGGTACGCCGTCTGGACTGCGCGCAATCGTTGCGTGACCTCGGGGCCGTAGAGCAGGGCACTGAGCTCGAAATTCAGGTTGAAGCTGCGGACGTCGAGATTGGCCGAGCCGAAGAGGGCGAAGGCGTCATCGACGGTCGTGGTCTTGGCGTGAATGAGGCCGGGGCGGTAGAGGTGGATCGCGACGCCCGCCTGCAGGAGCTTGGTGAAATGCGCCCGCCCCGCCGCCGCAGTGAAGAAGTGATCGGGGATGTTTGGCAGCAGCAATTTGACATCCACCCCGCGATCCGCGGCCATCATCAGGGCGACGAGCGTGGGCTCGTCCGGCACGAAATAGGGCGTGGTGAGAATAAGTCGGCTGCGCGCCGACTGCACCGCCGCCAGGAACACCCGCCGAAAGCTCTCGCCCGGAGCGCTGGGGCCGGTCGGCACCACCTGCATGGGCGTTCCGCCCGGGATGGGCGCGACGTCGCGGGCGTTGCAAACCGGGAGCAACTGCCCGGTTTCGAAGGCCCAGTCTTCCGCGAAGATGGCCGCGAATTCCGAGACGACCGGTCCGACGAACCGCCCCGTCACGTCGTACCACGGCCCGCCGTGCCGCCCGCCGTAATCAGCATCGATCAAGTTGTGGCTGCCGGCGAAAGCGACGCGGCCGTCGATGATCGCGAGCTTGCGGTGGTTGCGCAAGTCCATGCGCGGGAGCCTGCGTTGGATCGGGTCGGCGGGCAGCGCCGCCGCGACTTGCACCCCCGCCGCGGCCAATCGGCGACTAAGCCCGACCCGTCGATGAAAGAACCGCCGACCTGCCACGGCGTCTACGAGCACCCTGCATTCCACGCCCCGCCGCGCCGCCGCGATTAGCGCCGCGGCGACCCGCTCGCCGGTCGGGTCCGGCGCGAAGATGTAGTAGAGCAGGTGCGCATTTTTCGTGGCGGCGTCGATCTCCGCGACGAGCCGGTCGACGAGCGTGGGCGTGTCGCAGAGGAACTCGACGGCGCTCCCGCCCACGACGGGTAGGGAGCTGATCTTCTGAGCCTGCAGCACCATCGGATCGTAGGAAGGCTCGAGCCCGACGGCCGCGGCGTCGCCGACGGATTCATCGGTCGTATTGAACGCCGAGCGGTACCGCGCAATGAGCTCCCGATGCCGCTCGACCCGGTGCGGCCCAAGCCGCGTCTCGCCGACGAGCAGATAGAGCGCCACGCCGATGTACGGATGGAGAAAGATGATCCCCAGCCACGCCAGCGAAGCCCCCGGCGCGAGCTGCCGGCGCAGAATCACCGGCACCATGCCCACGCGAATGAGCCATCCGACGGCGACGTAAAGCGGAGTGAGGTAGAAGAAATTCCAGTGCATATGCGTTCGCGGGCTTCGATTCCGATCGCCCCCGCCAAGACTACCACGTCCGCCTCTTGCCACCCAGCGTGCGCAAAAGGAATACAATTTCACGCCTGTAAAACGCAGCGATGTGACAAATGACCCTGGAATCGTAAGCGGTACATGCCAGGCGGCAAAATCCCTCCGTGCCGATGGTGCGCCAGTGTAGGAAGGTCTGCCGGGTGCCACAGGTCGGCGTACTGGCAGACCTGTGCTCTTGGGATATCCACGAGGCACAGGTCTCGGAGTACCGCGACCTGCGGTGCCCATCTTTTGAAACATCTACCAGTCTAGGCCGCGCTTACCGCGGCTTGGTCGCCAAAATCAACGGCGACGGCCCCGGCGCGTCGAGCTGCCGGACATCCATGAAGCCCGCTTCGCGAAGCCAGGCGGACATTTCCGCGAAGGTGAACGTGTCGCCGACGTCGGTGTTGACGAGCATGGTGACGGCGAAGATGAGTGCCGACGGCGGGCCGGTGCGGTCGTCGTCGGCGACGAACTCGGCGATGACGATCGTGCCGCCGGGGGCGAGCGCGTCGAAGGTTTTGCGGAGCAACCTGCGGCTGCGCGACTCACCTTCGGAATGGAGAATGTGGCCGAGCGTGGCGACGTGATGGCCCTGGCCGAAGTCGGCGTCCATCAGGTCGCCCGGGACGAAGCGGAAGCGGTCGGCGACGCCGTGGCGCTGCGCGACCTTGCGCGTGGCGGGGAGGACCGCCGGCCAGTCGATGGCGGTGACGTGGACGTGGGGGGATGCCTCGGCGAGGGCGATGCTCCATACGCCCGAACCGGCCGCGAGGTCCAGCACGCTGGTCGGTTGCGTCCGGTCGGCGACGCGCAATTCGTCGGCGAGCGCGCGGGCGGCGTCGTAGCTCATGGGGAAAATGTCTTCGACGAACTCGCGGAAGAACGCGCCGCCGTCGGTTTGCTCGTTGACGGAGCGCGAGGGGAGCCCCGTGCGGACGACTTCGGTGATCCGCATCCATCGCGGCAGCAGATGCCCGCTGACGTGCTTGCACATGTAGCCCTGATACGTGGGCTTGGAGCTGACGAGGTACGCGGCGCTCTCGGCCGTGAGTGCGTAGCGGTCGGCATCCTTGTCGAGCAGTTCCAGCGCCACCAGCGCGTTGAGCAGCGCCCGCAATCCCCGGCGGGATGCGCCGGTCTTCGTTACCGCCTCTTCAAGAGTAAGCGGGCGGGCGTCGAGCGCGTCGAACACGCTCACGCGCACCGCCGCCTCGAGGATCAGGGCCGGCTCGTAGCCGGAGGCCATGTCCAGTATTCGCTGCGCGGAAGGCCGGTGCCCGTCCGCACGTTCGTGCTCGTTTGCCATGATTATCGTTTCGAACCGGTTGCGGGATCGAAGATGGAATTGAGCAGGTCCGCCGTCCGGTAGGCGGCGAGCGCGGCCCGCCGCGTTGCGACCTGCTCCGCGTCCTTAATGTACCCGCGCGGCAGGCCGGGGACCACCGTCGTGGGGTCGGCTTTCAGCTCCTGCGTGCTGGTTCCCTGTAATTTCCCCTTGAGGTAGACGTGCTCGACCGCCAGCTCATGGCTTTCCTGCGCCCACTTGGCGGGGTCCTTCACTTCCAGCGCATCCTTCAATCGCTCGCGCGACAGTTGCGGGTCTGCCCGCAACCCCGCGGCCACGTACCGGCACATCGCCTCCGACTTGTAATCGCCCAGCATCTCATCCCATATGAAGTGCAGGTTCCTCTTGCTGTCCGGGTACGGCGGGTCGCGGAGGACGATGAAGCCGTTACCCCCCTTGTCGCCTTCGGGAAACTGCGGCGAATAGAGCGTACACCCATGCAGCGGCTGATGAATGTCGCCGCCCAGGTGCAGCACCCAGCAGAGTGCGACCGCCTTGTCCGGAACGGGCACCGTAGCACTCTTCAGGTCATCCGCGCTCTTGCCCAGCGCCTCGACAATGTTCTGCGGGCCGGGATTGGTGGACGGCCGCGTCGTCGGCGTCGGCTGGCCTTCGAGGATGTACGGGATGTCGATGTAATGCCAGAGGGGATGGTTGGCGACGTTGTGCATCGGATGGCCCTGCGAGCGCACCATGTCGGGCCAAGTCGCGGCGGTGGCAAAGGCATAGCGGACCGCTTCATCATCACTCGCGCCCTCCGGGAGGCCCGACAGCAAGTCCTCCTTGTAGCGCGGGTGTTGCTTGATGATCTCGGTGATCTTCGCCTTGCTGGCGGGGGTTAGCTCGTCCCATGTCGCGAGGGCAACGATTTTATGGCCCGTATCGATCCACGCCATCGCGTGCGGCGTGAAGAGCAGCGTGCATAGCAATGCAAGTAAATACGAGCGTCGAAACGCGGCTTGGGGCATCGCGGAATTATACCGGGTCCGGAGGGCGAGGGTGAAGCGCATGACGAACGATCCCTCCCAATCGATGGGGGTTGTTTTGTGTCCCATTAAGTTCTCGCGAATTGCGACGTGCGGAGACACATTTTTCGGTATTCGAAGTGGGGCAGGCACCCTTGCCTGTACCCGAGGTGGGGCAGACGTTTTGTCTGTCATCCGAGGTGGGGCGGACATTCTTACCTGACTTTTCTGGTGGGGCAGACATTCTTGTCTGTCTTTCAGGTGGGGCAGACATTTTTGTCTGTTGCGAGTCTGCGAGTGGGGGCATTCCTGCCCCCCGAGCGGACTCGCAACAACTGTCGGGTCGGCTCGGGAGGGCAGGAATGCCCTCCACTCGCCAATCCGACGGCAGACAAGAA
>JAQGHP010000673.1 GCA_028288775.1 Phycisphaerales bacterium
ACAAGTCGGATGGTTCGGAGATCGTCGCCCGCCTGACCGGCGAGGCCCCGCGCATCGAGAGCGTGACGTTTTCCAAGGACGGCAAATTCCTGGCCGACTGCGGCGGATCGCCGGGCGAATTCGGCCTCGTGCAAATCTGGGACGTCGCCACCCACAACCTTTCCAAGGCCTACCAGATCAGCGGCGATTCCCTCTACGGCATCAGCTTCGCACCGGACGAAAAATCCGTCGCCTTCGGCGGGGCCGACAAAATCGTCCACCGCATCAACGTGGAAGACGGCAAGGAGATGCTCGATTTCAAGGCCCATTCCGACTGGGTGTTGGGCACCGCTTTCACGCTCGACGGAAAGCAGATCGTCTCCGCCGGGCGGGACAAGGCGATGAAGCTCATCGAGGTCGAGGGCGGCCGCTTCGTCGATGACATTAACAACCCGCTCGAAGCGTGTATCTCCCTCGCCCGCCACCCCAAGCAGGAGCAGATCCTCTACGGCGGAGACCTCGGCGGCGCGCGGCTCTACCGCATCTCCGATAATCAGGGCCGCACCTCCGGCCGCAACGATACAAACCTGCTCCGCACCTTCGACAAGCAATCCGCCCCCGTGACGGCCGTCGCCTTCAGCCCCGACGGCAACGCGGTTGCCCTAGGCAGCATCAACGACGTCAACGTCTACAGCGCCGCGGATGGCAAGAAGCTCTTCACCCTCTCCGGCAGCCAGGGCCCGATCTACGCGATCGCCTGGAAGCCGGATGGCTCGACCATCGCCACTGCAGGGTATGACGTAAACATCCACCTGTTTGATGCGAAGAACGGGAACCTCATCAAGCAGTTCGTGTCAGTCCCCCTGAACGGCGGCGCGACGACCAAGCCGGCCGATGGGCAGAAATAATCCTCGCCCCTTTCATCACCTGTGTGGCACAGCCGCCCCCGGCTGTGTCTTTGCTTTCCGCCAGCGGCGGAATCACAGCCGGGGCGGCTGTGCCACATTGGGGTTTGAACTTACTTTCTAGCGAGCCATGGAGTCGAGCGCGGCATCCGTTAAGATCCACGGGCCACCCTTGTGGCTATAGCGTAATGTTTGCGCCGTAGTCCGTGTTAGATAGCTAGCCTTGATATGCACTTCCATCGTTTGATTTTCCCCAACGATGGCCTGATTCGTGACACGTCCCCCGTTCGCGGCTAATGACTCGGGCACAGGAACGTCCCACGTCGCGTCCGGGGCATTCCCAGCCCACGCCTTCGCTTTCGCCGAAACGTCCGCCGCCCCGGCGATGAGAAGTTGCCGCAATTGGGCGTCGGTCTGCGCATCGCGCGTGCGGCGATAGTCGACGGAGAACAGCCCCGCGAGCGCCGCCAATGTGGTCGCCGCCAGTGCCAGCAATACGATAGCCGTTACCGTTGCGAACGCCCCCCTGGAAGAATCGCGATGGGAGATCATTTGTCCCCCCCCGCTAGAAGAAACTGGCTCACCAACTCGGCCCGCGTCGCTTGAGAGTCTTGCAACGCAGTCACGAGGACCGTCGGGCCTGCCGCCGAGAATTGAATCCGTTGGTCGCATTGCCAGCGTCTGATGGAAGCGCCGGGCCGGCCGCTTTGTGCGACTGAGCGGCTGAGTGATGCGTCCGTCCCCATGTGCCAGACCACGGCCGGGCCACCGGCGCTGATTTCCAACGTCTGCTCGTCAGGACACCGCAGCGATTGCGCGGCCCACACGTCCTGCCGCAGGACGCTAAAGGCGACGTCAAACCGCTCGACCCCAGACTGTGACGCGGCGGATTTTTGGGGGAGCCGCATGCAAAGATTCGTCACCCGGACCGCAACGACCGAGAAGACGGCAAGAAGTGAAAGCGCGATCATCATCTCGAGGATCGTGAAGGCGCGCCGGTTTCGGGATCGGACGTCTTTCAAGGTATCCCCCTTCCCGGAGTCGCCGCGGGCACGAGTCCGACAAGCGTCGCGTGCTGTCCGCCGACCGTTGCCTGTACTTCGACCCAGCGTTGCCCGGGCGGGATTGCGTCGCCTGCCGCGTCGCGGACTTGGATTAACATGCCTTCCGATCCAGATTCCACGGACCTTCCCGCCTGCAATTGCGTCAGTGCCCCCTCTGCGGCTCGCACGGCCCTCCGGGTTTGCGCCAACTGGTCGGCGGCACGCCGTTCGTGCCCCATTCCGATGGTCACGGCAAGCATGATCGTGCCGAGAATGGCGAGTCCGATCATCGCATCCAAAATCATGAACCCGCGAGAAGTCCTTGGCATCACATCCCCCCCATTCCCGCACTCAGGCTTTCCATCAGCGCGATGAGCGGTTGAAAAATAGAGAGCGCGATGGCGCAAACGAGCGCGCCGAAACCGAGGGCGACGGCGGGTACAACCGCGCCGCGCAGCAGCACTGCCGACCGACTGAAGCGCGTTTCGTAGTACCTGGCCAGGAAGCGGAATACCTCCGGCGTGTCGTCGCCCGCCTTCGCCGTGGCGAGCATCCCCGCCAAAAGATGCGGCATGCCCGCCGACCGCGCGGCATCGGCCATAGGGGCTCCGGCGTTCAGGGCGGCCGACCATCGCCTCAAGCGCAGCTCAAGCATGACGTTGTTCTTTACGCCCGCGGCCTCATCTACCCCCGACTCGAGCCCCATCCCTGCCTGCAGCGCGTCCGCGATGACGTGGCACGCATCGGCCAGCCCGCGGTTTCGTATGACGCCCCGCGCCACCGGCAAATTCCACAGCAACCAGTCGAACGGAACCCTCAGCGCGTCGGGCGATTCCCGGCGGCTGGTGAAAATGTGACGAAGCATCCGGCCCAAAAATATCGAAAGCCCCGCCACGACGAGGCACAAAATGACGGCACCGAGCCAATCCGAAATCCACGTGAGCCATACGAGCACGGGGGGCATGGGCAGGTGGAAGTCATTGAGAATCTGGTTGTACTTGGGAACGAGGAAGACCACGATCAGCGCGCACACCCCAAGGGGAAGGATTGGATACCAGGTGTAGATGATCCGATTGGCGGGGTTGGGAGGGCGCAGGTCGTCGCGCCGATTCACGACCCGCCGAAGCGACTGCGCGAGACGGCCCGTGTTATCGCCTGCCGCGATAAGCCCGAGGATTCGCGGCGGAAGTCCGGGCGCACCGGCCTTTAGCGCGTCGGCCACGGGCCAACCGTCTTCCAGCCGCGCACGCAACCTGGTCAGCCGCTTATGGACTGCCCGTCGTTCGTTCGAGGCGGCGGCCCTGAGCATCTGCGGCAAAGGAAGGTTCAGGCGCACGGCCTGCTCGAGATAATGAAGCACCGCCAGGTCAGAAATACGGCGGGTGCCGCGTGCGAGCGTCGCCACGGAGATCAAGGCGAGGCAGCATGCGGTAAGGACGTATGCCGCGGGAACTTCGCCCAGCCCACTCACTGCGGCGCCTCCCACGCCGAAGAGCAATCCCGCCCCCAGGATCGTCCACAGGACGAAAAACGCGATCGACATCCCAGCTGCTTTCGCCCCATCACGGGTCGACGGAATGGCACGGGTTTCATTGCTTGAGTAATTGATCATGGGCGGATTCATACTCAGTGACCTGTCAAGGCACGCACCAGACCTATGAGCGGCATCAGAATCCCGGCGATAACGAAGCCAACAAGGGTCGCGATGAAAAGCATCAACGCGGGAGTCAGGACGGCCGGCACACGATCCAGTCGCACGGCCGCCAGGCCTTGGTAAAGATCGGAAAGGCTGGTCAGCGTCGGCGGCAGGTCGTTATTCTCCGACGCAAAAGTGATCGCCGTTAGGACCGTCGCCGGGAGGAGCACCGTGGCGGAAGTTGTTAGCGGTTGCCCGGCCTCGAGGGCCTTATTGAGCGCATTGCCATCCTTGCCGAGTCGAGGGGAGCCGGTCGCGTCGCCGGCCATGGAAATCGCCGATGGCAGATCCATTCCGGCATCGACAGCGATCCGCACCGCGTTGAGCCAGCGGGCGATGAGGTTGAGCCGCAGCACGGGCCCGACCAGCGGCAGGCCAAGGCTCACGCGCTCCATCGCCGCACGATAGCGGTCGGTTCCGCGAAGGATCACCCAAGCCAACGATCCCACCGCCGCAGCAATCGCGCAGACGATAAGTACGCCGGGCATGATGTCGGCACACCAGAGCAGAGCCTCGGTAACCGCGGGGAGCGGTAGACGGAAGCCACTGAAAATAGTGCGGAATTGAGGGAGCACCGCGACGCCGACAAACGCGATCACGAACATTAATCCGACGAATACCATCAGCGGATAGGACGCCGTGCGCCATAGTGAGGCGCGAAGTTTTTCGTGCAGTTCAATATGACGACCCAGGTTCAGTAGTACGCTCGGCAGATTACCGCTGCGCACGCCGGCATCCACGAGACGGCCGTAGAGGGCGGGGAACTGCCGGCGGTGTTTCTCGAAGGCTTCGCCCAGCGGCACGCCGCTGTCGAGTTCATCGGCGACGAGGCGTATGGTCGCCGCGAGGCGGCCGCGTTTCATGTCCGTGGCGATGAGGCGAAGGCCCTGCTCGATGGGAAGGCCGGACTTGGTCAATTGGGCGAGTTGCTGGTTGAAGGCGTAGAAGGCGTCGCCGCGGATGGATTTGGCGCGCGGGGTTTTCTTCGCTGGCTCGACTTCGGTGACGCGCAGCCGGAGCAACTGCAGGTGCAGGAGGGCCGACTTTGCGTCGGTAGCCTCGATGACTCCCGAGAGGCGCTGGCCGGTTTCGGTTTGGGCGTCGTAGGCGAAGCCAGCGGCTTGCGGAAGGGGCGGAGGGAGGGTCGCCGGGCCGTCTGGTGGGATTTGCTCCAGTTGCGTATCCATGTTGCGTTTCCGATCCGGTTTCTGCCGCCCCGTGCTCCGCGGGCGGGCGAACAATCGCTGCGAATTCGATCAGGGCATCGTCGCGGCCGGCCCTTCCCGCGCGAGCTGCTCCAGGGTCTTTCCGGTCTGTGCGGCCAAGAGCGCCCGGGCTTCCTTCAGCGGCACGGATTGCGCGTGGTTGTCGCCGAAGACGAGCGTCACGCGGTCGCCGGCGTTCTGCTGGAAGAGCGCGACGCGGCTGCTGTCGAGCGTGTCAGGGCCCGCGACGCGAATGGCCGGGCCGCTGCCGGATATGGCCACGGGGGCGAGTTTGGGCGAGACCGAAGCGGTTTCGGATTCCGCCCGCATGATTCTCCGCATGACCCCCGGCCGCACGGCCAGCACGAGTGCGGTGACGAGAAGGCCGGTGAGCAGAGCCGCGGCGATTCCGCCCCACTTGGCCGCGAGCGACGAGTTGCACGCCGCGGCCGCGCGGCCGGCAAGCGCTGTGAGCAAGCCGCCCGCGCCGTGGCTTCCGCCGACCATCGCCATCTTTCCCAGCTCGATAAGCAAGGCGTGCGGGGCCGCTTCGATCGCGTGACGGGCGAAGAGCACGGGCAGCAGCGCGGGCGCGACATCCACGCCCCGGCGGCGCAGCTCGCGACGGAGCAGATCGACCGCGGACTTCATCCGCCGACTGAGCGTGGCGGCGGAAGTGCCGGCCTCTGCCGCGAGATCGGCCTGTGCTTCGCCGCGGAGAAAGTGACGAATGAGAAGCTCGCGCTCGTCGTCCGGCAGCGCGGCCAAAGCCTCATCAACGTGCGGCGAGACGTCCGCCCAGCGCGGCCCCGCATCGTCGGGCGGGGTGACTTCGCGCATCTCTTCGGCGACCTGGGTCTCGCGGCGTCTGCGGGCGGAATCGCTGCGCTGCTCGTCCACCGCCAGGCGCGTCGCGGCCTTGTGCAGCCACCCCCCCAGGGACTGGCTGACAGATTGCGGCCGCGTCATCAGGCGGTAGAACGTCTCCTGCGAAACCTCCTCGGCCCGCGCGCGGTCATGGAGGATGCGCCGGCTGACGGAGAAGACCATTCCCGCGTATCGCCGGACGATTTCCGAGAACGCCGCCGTGTCCCCCTTCTCGGCGAAGCGGCGCAGAAGCACGAGATCGGTGTCGGAAGAAATCATGGCATTGGGTGCGACCGCCATCGCTTGTTCCACAGGTAGGACGGAGACGATGATACCGGTTTCAGGGAACGGGGGGAATTTTTCGCTCGATCATCCCGAGGGAGAAGGGACCGCATTCTTGAGTTACGCACTTCCCGCTGCCCCGCATTGGCCCCGCTTTACATCCCGGTGAGCACGGCTACACTTCGCGTCCAACGGGAAGCGGCCGGAGGCCGCGGTTGTGGGCACTTTGCGGATCGGGCCACGCGTGAGACGAGCGAAACTTCGAAAGCCGGCGCTGCGGAGGATCTGCACACCGTTGCTTGGGCTGGGCATGGCCCTCCCGCACATCGCTTTTGCGCAGGCCGTCGCACCCCCGCCGCCGCCCCCCGCCGCCCGGCCGAATGTCACGCCCGAGCTGAAGGGGCGCACGGTCGATGAAGTGCGCATCCTCGGCAACACCACCGTCCCCACCCCCCTCATCAGCAAGCTCATCCGCACCAAGCCGGGCGATAAATTTGACCCGGCTACCGTTCAGGAAGACTACCAGCGCATCTTCGACATGAAGAAGTTTTCCAACGTGCAGTCCCGCGTCGAGCCCACCGCCGCCGGGGGCGTTATCGTCGTCTTCGACGTCGCCGAGCAAAAGCTCATCCGCAGCATCTCCTTCCGCGGCAACCATGCCATCCAAACCGAATCGCTCAAAAGCGCCACCGATTTGCAGGAAGGCCAGGCGATCGATTCCTTCCGCATTGCGCTTGCCAGGCAGGCGATCGTCAATCAATACCACGACCAGGAATACCCCTACGCCAACGTCGATTACTCGGCGGACGCGCTCTCGCAGCGCGGGGACCTGATTTTCAACATCATCGAAGGCCCGCAGGTCCGCATCCGCAAAGTCGATTTCATCGGGGCCAGGTCCTTCGATAAGGACAAACTCAACGGCGAGGTGAAGACGGCGTCCTACATCTTCATCTTCCGCCCGGGAAAGCTCGACCCGGAGCAAATCGACGAAGACATCGCCGCGCTGCATCGTTTCTACGAGAACCACGGCTTTTTTGACGTGCGTGTCGGCCGCAAGCTGATCTTTTCGCCGGACAACTCGGAAGTAGAAGTCGATTTCGTGATCGACGAAGGCCGCCGATATACCGTGCGCAAGGTGAATTTCGAGGGCAACGCCCATCTCGGGGAAGCGGCGCTGCGGCAGGGCCTCAAGCTCGCGCCCGGAATGCCATGGGACGATGAGACGTTGCAGCGCGACGTGAAGCAGATCGTGAAGGATTACAGCCCGTTCGGCTACATCTACCAGCCGGGCTCCACGGACGAGGACTACCTGCGGATCGAACACAAGCCGGTCTTCCTCAAGGAGTCGGGCCAGGTGGACCTCGTCTACGACATCCACGAGGGCAAGCCCTTCCGCATGGGGCCGATCCACGTGAAGGGCAATACCAACAGCCAGGACAAGCTCGTCAAGCGCGAGTTCCGCGACCTCGTGCCCGGCGGCTTATACGACAGCGGCGGCGTCCAGGACGCCATCGAGCGCCTGCGCGCCAGGCCCTATTTCAGCGCCGTCACCGTCACCCCCGTTGGCGATGACCCCAATTACCGCGACCTGCTTGTCGAAGTGACCGAGGCGCGTACCGCGTCGTTCAACGTGGGCGCGGGCATCAACAGCAATGGCGGCGTGGGCGGGAACATCACCTACCGCCAGACCAACTTCGACATCACCAACGCCCCCAATGACATCCGCGACGCCTTCGCCGGGGGCTCCTTCACCGGCGCCGGCCAGCAACTCGTTGCCAGCTTCGAGCCGGGAACCGTCGCCACCAACGCGAGCATCAGCTTCACCGAGCCGTACCTGTTCGATCAGCCCTACAGCTTCAGTAACGATCTGTACCTCCGCGACCGCCTCCGCGAACACTACGACGACCGCCGCGAGGGCGACTCGATCACCTTCGGCAAGCGCTTCAACTACGTCTGGTCGGCGGGCCTGAGCCTCCGCGCCGAAGACGTGAAAATCGGGCACATCGAGGACGACAAATACCGCTCGGAACAAATCCTCGCGGCGCAGGGCAATCACTTCCTCACCGGCGCGGGGATTTCCGTCCGTCGAGACACGACCAACCCGGGGATCTTTCCCTACCAGGGGTCAGTCTTGAAGTTCGGCTACGAGTACGTCGGCGCGCTCGGTGGCGACTACCGTTTCCACAAGCTCTCGCTCAGCGGCGACGCCTACCAAACCATTTACGAAGACCTCATCGACCGCCGAACCGTGCTGGGCTTCCACGGGTTCGCCGGGTACATCCCGGGCAATTCGGTTTTCTTCGAGCGGTTTTACGGCGGCGGCATTGGGTCGATCCGCGGGTTCCGCTTCCGCGGGGTCAGCCCGCGCGAAGGCCGCGGCAGCGACCCGATCGGCGGCAACTTCGCTCTCACAGGCAGCGCCGAGGTCAATTTCCCCATCTACGGCGAAACCCTCCGGGGCGTAGTTTTCACCGACGTGGGGGACATTGAGTCCGGGGTGCGGCTGGGTACAATCCGCTCCAGCGTCGGGGCGGGCGTGCGGCTGACCCTCCCGTTCCTGGGTCAGGCGCCCCTGGCAATCGATTTTGCCGTCCCGATCACAAAATCCGGCGAGGACGACAAGCAGCTCATCAGCTTCTCCCTGGGTTTCAGCCAATAAACTCCCGAAAGGATCTTTCAATGAAGTACCGTTGTCTGCTCCCCCTACTGTTCGTGGGCGTGCTGGCCGCCGCGGCCACCGCCGCCCCCGCACAGGCCACGAAAATCGCGATCGCCAATCCTTCCCGCATCTTCAACGAAATGCAGGAGACCAAGGACCTCCGCGAAAAGCTCGAGGCGAAGCGCAAGGAGCTCGAAGCCACCGAGCAGCAGAAGCGGGCCGCCATCGGCGAGTACATCGGCCAAATGCGTCAGCTCCGCCCGGGCTCCCCGCAGGCGAAGGACATGGCCGAAAAAATTGACGCCGCCAAGGCCGAGCTGCAGGGCTGGGGCGCGGTAAGCCGCGCCGGCGCGGAGCGTGACCAGAAGATCATGATCAAGAGCCTCTACGACAAAATCGAAGCCGCCATCGGCGATGTCGCCAAGCAGGACTCGCTCGATCTGGTCCTCACGGATGGGCGGCAGGATCCGGGGAACATTGAGGAAATCACCTTCGAAGACCTCCGCCGTATGCTTAACGGACGCAACGTGCTGTTTTCCACCAAGTCCATCGACATCAGCGAGAAGGTCATCGCGGTGCTCGATAAGAACTACGCCGCGGCTAAGACCAAGTAGCCGTGCGAACGCCATCCGGCAACCAAAGCCCTTCGTATGCCCTCCCTCGCCGACATAGCCGCCGCCCTTGGTGTTTCCGCGCCCGGCGGTGAGGCCATTTCAATTACCGGCATGGCCACTTTGGCCGAGGCCGGGCCGACCGAATTGTCGTTCGTCGGGTCCGACGCCTACGTCTCCGAGCTGGCGACCACCCGCGCGCCTGCGATCCTCGTGCAGAAGCGCGTAAAGGTTCCCACGACGTGGACGCGCCCGGCGCTGGTCGTGGACGATGCGGATCTGGCCATCGCCACGGTACTCAAGCTGTTCGCGCCGCCCGTGCCCCGTCCGCCCGCCGGCATCGACCCCGCCGCCCGTGTCGCGGGCAGCGCCGCCTTGGGCGAGCAAGCGGCGATCGGGCCGTTCGTTTTCGTCGGGGAGCGCGTTCGCATCGGCGCACGGACGATCCTCCACTCCGGCGTCTATGTTGGCGATGACACAGTGGTCGGCGATGACTGCGAACTGTTCCCACACGTGGTGCTGCGCGAGCGTGTTTCCGTCGGCAGCCGCGTGGTGATTCACGCAGGCAGTGTGATCGGCTCCGACGGCTTCGGCTACCGCTGGGACGGCCGCCGGCACGCGAAAATCCCGCACGTCGGAACGGTGGTGATCGAGGACGATGTGGAAATCGGCTCGTGCGTGTGCATCGACCGCGCGAAGTTCAGCGCCACGCGGGTTGGCCGGGGCACGAAGATCGATAATTTAGCCCAAATAGGGCACAACGTGACGATCGGCCCGCATTGCATCATCGTGGGCCAGGCCGGCCTTGCGGGCTCGGCCCGGCTGGGCGCGGGCGTGGTGCTGGGCGGACAGACGGCCGTGCGCGACCACATCACCCTTGGCGACGGCGCGATGGCCGCCGCGTGCAGCGCCGTCGCCGAAGACGTCCCGGCGAAGGCCATCGTCAGTGGAACCCCCGCCCTCCCCCACCGCCAGAGCCTCAGAGAGCAAGCCGCTCTCCGCCGACTCCCCGACCTGGTCACACAGGTGCGAAAGCTGCAGGAAGAGATCGAAGCGCTCAAGAAAAAATGAGCGTCGGACGAAACCTGCCCCAATTTCGCGCGAAATCGGAATGGGCAAACCTAGCGTGCTTCAGGCATAATCCAAGCCGCGCAGGCGCGATCAGCCCGCGAAACAAGATTTCGCTTTTCCCCGACCGAGCCTATACTCGCGAGCGGCCGAACCGGGCCGGCCCCGGGCCTGCGTCGGAATTTCGGCCGCCCGGGAGAACGCCCGCTCGTTCCCGGAATCCGCCGACCACACTTTTTGGGAGACTCCATGACGCGTCGAGACAAGTATCGAATCGTGCTGGGCGCCTGCCTCGCGGCAGCCGGTCTGGCGATGGCGCCGGCCTTCGCCGTGGACACGCCCAAGCCCACGGAAGACGCCGCCGAAAAGCCCGACGCGCCCGCGGCCCGCGGCGTCGCGGACATCATGAAAGACGTGCAAGAGGCGGGACAGTCGCTCCAGGGAGTTCTGGGCTCGCCCAACGTGTTCCTCGACGCCGACAAGCGCAAGGAAGCGGGCGCGAAGGCCATCCCCGCGCTCAAGAAAATGCTTGGATACGCCGGCGAGCTTCGCCGCAGCCCTGACGCGCAGGGGAAAATGATCGCCGGCCAGATGGAAGGCCAGTTCACCACGATGCTCGCGCTCTTCGGCGACGAGCCGACCCTCAAGGACCTGGAGAAGAAGGCCCAGGGCGCCGACAAGAAGGAAGCCACCAGCGCCCAGACCAGTTTGCTGATGACTCACTGGGTGCAAGCCAACAAAGACGCCGCGGCCCAGGAGAAATTGCTGGACGAGGCCACGAAGCTTGCCGCGGCCAACACGGAAGACCAGCAGCTCACGCAGCAACTCTTTGCCCTGGGGCAACTCGGCCCGGCGACCCCCGACCTGGCGAACAAGATTCAGGACGTCGCTGGCGGCATGAAGAACGAGATGGCCCAGCAGATTCAGTCGCAGCTCGAAGGCTCGAAAAAGCTTCGCTCGCTGGAGAGCAAGCCGCTGACGATCGTGGGTACGCGCAACGACGGCACGCAGTTCACCACCGCCGACTGGAAGGGGAAGGTGATTTTGGTCGATTTCTGGGCGACCTGGTGCGGCCCCTGCCGCGCCGAGCTGCCGCGGGTGAAAAAGGCTTACGCAGACTTTCATGCCAAGGGCCTGGAGGTCCTGGGCGTCTCCTGCGACAACAGCGGCGACGCCCTGAGCAAGTTCCTCGAAGCCAACCCCGACATGCCCTGGCCCCAGCTCTTCGACCCCAAGACCGCAGGCTGGCACCCCCTCGCCACCCAGTACGGCATCAGCGGCATCCCCACGATGTTCCTCATCGACAAATCCGGCGTAGTCCGCACCGTCTCCGCGAGAGAGAAGTTCGAGGAACTCATCCCGAAGATGCTCGAAGAAAAGTAATCCCCGGAAAAGGGGTCGCCCCGGAAAAGGGGTCGGCCCCGGAAAAGGGGTCGGGAGTCTTTTACGGATTTTCATAAAGACTCCCGACCCCTTTAGGCCCCCTCGAGGCATCGAAGAAGTAAGCGGGAATTCCGAAATTCGAAGAAGACTTGTCCGCGAAGGAGCGAGGAACGCGATTCACCGCAGAGACGCGGACATCGCCGAGACCGGATTTAGAACTTGGATCTGGGGTTTCGGAGCCACGCGGCAAAGTCTTCTCGTCGCATTTCATTCGGATTCGGACTTCAAACCCGGGCTTTTTGTACCGGCGGCGAAGGGGGATGCGTCGCCCCCGGGAACCGGTCCTTGTGCGTTTGCCACCATTGTTGCCAGGTCTGGCCACACCTGAAGCGTTCCGCGGGCGGGGCGGTTTGCCATTGCTCCACGGACAGTTCCAAGTCCATCCCCGTCAGCCGATGCAGACCGCCGGCGGCGTGGGCGCGGACGTCGCCATCGCGGTCGGAAAGCAGTTCGATCAGGTATGGGATGCACCACGGCTGCGCCACGTCCGACAAGATGCCTGCCGCGGCACGGCGCTTGTCATCGTGGCCTTTGGAGCGGTCGGACTGGATGTAGCGCGTCAGCGGCACTACGCAATGGTCCCCCAGGGATCGGATCTCCTGCTCGTAGAGGAATGATTCCTTTAACTCGCCGATCTGTGCCGCGAGGTCATCGACGCGGCTTTCGAGCTCCGGGCTGTCCCGCCCCTTCAGCACCAAAATCTCGTTCACCCACCGCGTGGAAAGCATCAAATCCCGCACGCGGCTGGGCTCACCCGGGCGGCCGTTGACGATCTCCAATGACTGACCCGAGCTTACCGTGCGCTCGGCTTCCTGACCGCCGGCGACCGTGTCGCCTTTTACGCGTGTCGTTCCGTTAAGCACGGTGAGCGTGGTGTTCGCACCGTGGCAGCGCATGTCGAATTGGGTTCCGAGCGCGGTGACGGTCGCGCGTGGAACGGAAACGGTAAAGGGCGACGACGCCGCCGCGACGCCCGACCAGACTTGCCCTTCCGTCAATTCGAGCGTTCGGGGGGCCGGGCAGCGTAATTCGGTTGCTTCGTTGAGCCGCACCTCCGACCCGTCCGCGAGCTGAAGTTCGCACCGCACTTTGGGCCCCGTGCGAAGGCGCGCTCCAGCGGGCAACGCGCCGCCGGTCTCCATCGGCCGCCACTCCTGCCCGGGGCCGTCGCAGATTTGGACCGCGCCGGTGGCCAGCGCCAGATGTCCGATCGCGGGAACATCCGCGGGCCGCGTATCGGCCGGCTGGGTGGTGACCGGGTTCGGGGCCGGATCGTGCTGAATGACAATCGTCGGCGGCGCATGATGCCAAGGCTGGAATAGCATCACGGCAAGGAGGAACCCCGCGGCAGCCGCGAGAATTGCGGGTCCCCAACGGCTCCGCGCGCGCGGCGCGAGGTCCGCGACGACCCGGTCCGCCACCCCCGCCGCCGCCCGGCGGCGCGGCG
>JAQGHP010000678.1 GCA_028288775.1 Phycisphaerales bacterium
TAGGGTGAGGGGCGGAACGGAGGAAACGCTGAATTCTGAATGCTGAACGCTGAATGGGGAGAGCTCCCGCATTTGTTCAGCATTCAGCGTTCATCGTTCAGCGTTTCCTCACGTTCGGCCCCTCACCCCTGCCCTCTCCCCCGAGTACGAGGGAGAGGGAGAAGCGGGACTTCCAATTCAGCCCCCCACCCGGCGACACAATTCCCGGCCGAAATCCGTCCACGCACCCTGTCCCCAATACCGAAAACAACTCGTCTGGCTGACCAGCAGGTGAAACAGCGCCCGGCGATACCGCGGGTCGGACGTCGCCACGCCCGCCCGCGTGACGTTCTCCGCGAACCATGCGCTCGCGGACTGCATCGGCCCGAGCACGTTCTCGTACCCCCGCACCCACGAAATGCTGTTCGTCCAGCTTCCCCCCTCGACGTGAAATCGACTGTCCTCCCGGCGCAACGCCTCGATCCGCGCCTCCATCTTCTCCGGCCCGGAGCCATCTTCGAATCCGTCCCATATCCGTTTCTGATGCACGGGCCGAACCGCGGGAAAATCCGCATCCCGAATTCCCGCCGCCGCCAACAGCTCCAGGTATTCCGTCACATTCACCGCGGGCGTCTGCGAGCCGGACGCCTCTTCCGCCACTTGAAGGAATTTCGGCGGAAACTCATTCATAATCACCCCGCCGTTCTCCCCGTCCCCGATCTGTGTAACCATCTGCGGCGCAATTCCCCCACCCAGCTTCACCGGCAGCAACCCCTTCGCCTCATAAAACGGCTGCATCTGCGCCACCAGCTTGTTGTCACTCCCGCGCGTCTTGATGATCGCGATGATCTCGACGCTCTCCCCCCGCGAATTCCGCGCCACCAACCGGTGCGGCACGTGCGGCTGCGCAACCCGCCCCCCATCCTCCATCCGCTCGACCGTGTCCTCCTGCACCAGCACCCACCGGTACCCGCATTCCCGCAACGTCTTCACGAACTCGTAGCAGACCTCCGGATGATTGGGCAGCGCCATCTCGGGAGGAGAAAACCCCCGCACCCGGCCCAGCGCCTCGAGCCCGAACGTCGCCGCGAAATGGTGCTGCCAGGCGCGCACGTGTAGGCGAAAATCCTGCGCCGGCGTCGAAGGAGCGACCGCGTGCCCCCACGCGGTCCCCAGCCATTCGACGCACCGCCGATATGCCGGGTCCTGCGCCAGCGGCCGCAGCGCATCGATCACGTCGTCCGCCCCCATCTCGCGCAAGCCGTAGAGCAGGCATCCCGAATAATCGAGCATCACCCGCGGCTGCAACCCCTCGCCCACCAGCCGCGGAATGAACTCGCCCATCCGCCGATAGCACCACTGGAATACCGGGGCATTATGAGCATCGGGAATGTCGGGATGCTCCAGCATGTGCCGCAGATTGCTGATGACCCGCGCGGTCGCAAGGTCCGCGGACCCGCCCGGGATCAGCGGCTGATGCATGTGCAGCGCGATCGCAAAACACCCGCGGGTTTTTTCCAGGTCGATCCCGCTGTCCGAAAGGAATACGGAAGAATTCCCCCGCGTCGTCTCCGCAATAAGATCCTCAGAACCGCAGATATTCGGCAAGCCGTCCACGAGTTCGGGAAGTGGATTTGTCATGCAACTGCCTTCTCAAATCATCCAATCCCGGGCACTCGGTTCGACTTCGCTCACCGTGCTAAGCACCCGGCACTCTCTTCAGACTCAGGTCGCATTTGGCGCGGACTCGCCTCTTGTCCCCTCTCCCGGTACGCCGGGAGAGGGTTAGGGTGAGGGTTCGGCGCGAGCGGGAATGTTTTGCAGATGCCGCGCCGCAGCGCTGAACCCTCACCCCTGCCCTCTCCCGGCGTACCGGGAGAGGGAGAAATCGCTATACGCGATCGCCCTCTCCTCACCCCCGAGCCGCCGCAAGCAGCGCCTGCTCGGCGGCGGTTCCCGGTTCCCACTTCAGCAGTTCCAACCCGTGAGCCGCGTATCGGCGGACTTCCGCATCGCCATCGCCCAGAAGCGTCACCAGTGGCGCGACCGGCTTTTGCACCACGTCCTCCCGATCGTACATCCGGCCAAGCACTTCGCACGCGGTCTTCTTCAACTCCACCGGCCCGGTCGGAAGGGCGGCGCACAGCGCCGACATCGCCCCGTTCCCCATGCGCGCCAAGCCCATGAGCATCGTCCACCGCGCGTTGTGATCCATCCCGGGCAGCGCCTCAACCATCGGTCCGACCGCCTGATCGCCCAGCTCCACCAACGCGTTCACGGCTTCGTTCGCCCCGTCGAAGCCACCCGCCGACACGCGGCCGATGAGCGACCGGATCGCCGTCACGCCACCCACGCGGCGAAGCGCCGCGATCGCCTTTTCGCGCAGAAGCGTGTCGTTGCCGTACGCCGCCTGCTCCATCCACTGCGCCCCGCGCGGGTCGCCCTTACGGGCGAGCAATATCGCGGCCCGTAGCCGTACCTTCGGCTCCTCGTCGCTCAGCGCCGCCACGAGCCGATCGGGATCGATCCCGGCTTCAATGTTATGCAGCGCTTCGAGCACGGCGGACTGCGTCTTTTCATCCGCCGACTGGGCGGCGGCTTTCAGCGCCGCGGTCGCGGCCGGCCCTCCGATGTTCCCCAGGGCCGTCGCGATATGCGGCCGCACCCATGCCTCCGATTCCCCTTCCAGCGTTCCCGCCAGCACCGCGACGGCCGCACGGTCGCGGATGCGCCCCAGCGAGGTTGCCGCGGCGCCGCGGACGGTCATGTCGCTGCAATCCCGCAGGGCGACGCACAGCGGCGGCACCGCCCGGCTATCGAGGATCCGGCCCAGGCACTCCGCGGCCGTTTCGCAGAGGTAGTAATGTCCACCGTCGAGCAGCGCCAGGCATAGCGCATCCACTGCCGACTCGCCAAACTCCTCCGCGCCCAGCGGATTCTCCATCGCCACAAGATGCAGCGCCCGCTGTTCGTCGTCGGTCGGTTGCCAGCCCCGCGCCGCCAGCGCCTCCGCGGCGGCCTTGCGCGCCCCGCGCCCGCTGCTGTGCATGGCCGCCAGAAGCGCGGCCGTCTGCGCCGCCGTGAGCCCTCCCCCGCCGTCGCCCAGCCCGCGGGCGGCGACGGCGCGCACCTCGTCATCGTCATCCGACATGGCCGCGGCCAACTCGGACGCGGCCTCAGAAGTTCCAATGTTGGCGAGCGCCGCCACCGCGATCCGCCGCACTTCAACGTCCGCGTCGCGCAATGCCTCGCCCAACATCGCGACGGATTTTTCGCCCCCGATCCGCCCGATCGCCCGCGCCGCCGAGCGACGAACGGACTTGTCCAGGCCCTTCATCGTCGCGCCGAGAGGCTCGAGCGCCCGCGCGTCACCGAGCACCGCCAGCGTGTCCGCCGCCCTGCACCGTACCCCTTCGTCGCGGTCGCGCAGCCGGAAGATCAATGGCTCGACCGAGCGCGGGTCGGGAATAAGGGCAAGCGCCGTCGCCGCGGCGCCGCGCACGCGTTCCTCTTCATCCGCCAGCGCCTCGATAAGCGGCTCGACCGCCCGGCCGTCCGCAATTTTCCCGAGTATCTCCGCGGCGTCCGCACGGTGGTGGCGGTCGTCGCCACGAAGCTGGGCGATGAGCAGTTCGGGGATCGCCCCCGGCTTGAGCTTCCGCAGCGCGTCCCAATCTTCCGTAATGAGCGCCCGAAACCGGCGCTCCTCATCGTCCAGCGGCGGCTCGCCGCGGTTTTCGAGCACGCGATGTGCATGGCTGCGCACGCCCGGGTCCTGGTGCCCCAGCGCCCGGCGAAAGACCTCGATCGCATGATCCCCCGACACGTCCGAGAGCTGTTCGATGACCTTGTCGGCCACGGCCGGCCAAAGGTCCCGCACGTCGCCATGCCGACAGAGCTTGGAGAGGGAGGTTGTCTTATAGAGCGCCACTTCCTCGTCCCGCCGCGCCCCGGCTTCGACCAGCGCCTGCCACCAGCGCCAGTCCGCGCTCTCGCAGAGCGTCTTTGCCGCCTCGCGCGCCCCCCGCCGACTTGGAGCCGACAGCGCCGCTACGAGACGCTCGACTTCCGTCAGGGCTTGCGGCGGGGCCGCCGAATCCCCGGGACGCGCGCCGCGATCGTCGTCTTCTTCTACGGCGTTGTCCTCCGAAACCACGGCCGCGGAATTCTGCTGCGCCGCCGCGACTGCTGCGAGCCCCGCCTGCGCCGCCGCGAGCGCCTGCTCGCCGGCGATCTGCCGCACGAGCATCGCGGCGGTATCGCGAATATCCTCATCCGGCGAAACCAGCCCCGCCATGACATACGCCGCGGCCGGCGTTCCAATCTTCGTCAGCGCCGCGCTCGCCTCAAACTGGACGAAGCTTCGCCGATCCCAGAGTGCGGCGACGAGCGACGTGATTGCCTCCGCACCGCCGATTTCCCCGAGCGCCGTTGCCGCGGCCCGGCGGACCTGCACGTTGGCGTCATTCAGAGCCGCCGCCAGCACGGGCACCGCCTGCGGATCGTGCGCCGCGCCCAGCTTCGCCGCGGCTTTCGCCCGCCTGGCGGGGTCGTCGGATTGCATGTGATTCGCGTTGAAAAGGCCCATTCCAATGACTTCCCTTCGTCAGACATCACCCCACTCCAGCATACCGCCGACGCAATGCGGAGTCTCTCGACGGAAACTCCTGCGCTAACGCATCCTGACAAACTCCCGTAGAATAGTTTGCCAAGGAAGCCGCACAAGGACTGGAAGCACCGGCACCTTCGCCTCGAACCCGGCCATGACGATTCCCGAAGACATCCGGCAACTGCTGCAAATCGCCGAGGCAAAACTCCGCGCCGGGAACTTTCAGGCCTCGCGCGAAATCTACTCCCAAGCCCTCCGGAAAGATCCCAACTCCGCGCTCGTGACCCACGCTTTGGGTTGGATCGCGCTGCGCTTAAACGAAGTTCAAGCCGCGGTCGATTTGCTTTCCCGTGCTGCTCGTCTCGCACCGGGGGTTCCGGCGATTCATATGGATCTCGCCACGGCACACGAGCGCGCGGGAGATGCCGCAAGCGCCGTTCTCCATCTCCGCAAGGCGATCGCGCTCCAACCCGCTTCGCCCACCGCCCACCGCGCGCTCGGCCAACTACTCCTGGGTCTGGGCCAAACGCCCGAGGCGCTGGCAGCGCTGCGCCACTGGGCAAGAATTGAAAACAGCGCTGCTGCCCATTACGAGCTGGGCACCGCGCTCGCCCGGTCGGGCGACCCAAAATCCGCCATCGATCACCTGCGCCAGGCGGTCGCGCTCGAACCAAACCACGGCTCCGCCCATTGCAACCTCGGCCTGGCGCTCGAAGACGTCGGCCAAAACGCACAAGCCGCGGACGCCCTGCGCCAAGCCATCCGCCTGATGCGCGACCCTTCCGTTGCCCGATATCATTTAGCTGCTCTAGGCGCGGGCGAGCCCCCCGCCACCTGTCCGCCGCGGTATCTCGTGGAGCTTTTCGACAATTACGCCGATCGCTTCGAGCACCACCTCGTCACCACCCTCGGCTATCAGGGCCCGCAGCTCCTTCTCGACATCGTAAAATCCGCCAACCCCCAACCGCCGCTAGACGTGATGGACCTCGGCTGCGGCACCGGCCTCTGCGGCGTCCTCTTCCGCCCCCTCGCCCGCACCCTCGTCGGCGTAGACCTTGCCCCCCGCATGATCTCGATCAGCAAATCCCGCAACGTCTACGACACCCTCCTCCAATCCGACCTCGCCCCCGCCATCGATTCGCAACCGGAAGCATTCGATCTCCTGCTAGCCGCTGACGTCTTTATCTATATTGGAGACCTCTCCCCCGTCTTCCGCGCCGCCGCCACCGCCCTCCGCCCCGGCGGCCTATTCGCCTTCACCATCGAGCGCACCGACTCCGCCGACTTCCTCGTCCTCCCGACGAGGCGTTACGCCCAATCCCCCGCCTACATTCGCCGGCTGAGCGCCCAGTTCGGCTTCGAAGAACTCGCGTCGGAAGATGCCGTCCTCCGCGCCGGCGAAACCGGCGACGTCCCCGGCACGGTCTTCCTCCTCCGTCGACAGGCCCCTTGACGGCCCAATATTTACTTGCTCATCTCGATCATCCTGGCAGACCAAGGCCCCAACGGCAGACCTCCACGACGGATGAATGATCGGCCCGAGAAACGCGCCTTCCAATCATTCACCGGTCCCCCCGCCACCCCCGTTTTTGATAGCGCCAACGCCCCTTTTGAATGATTTGAATGATTGTGAATGATTTTTTTAGGGGGTATCGCCCGCCCCAGCCCCCGCTCCCAACGTCCCTGACCGATGCCCCTGACCGACCCTCCGCATTGCGCAAATGCCACCTGCGTTTTCAGCCCGCGGCAGCGGTTTTGTCTCCCGTTTTGACCGATTTTGACCGATTTTGACCGATTTAAAGGCACTTTTCCTAACGAATTTGATAAAACAAATGTATCAGTCCGCCGCGGGCTTGGTCAGTATGAGGAATCTCTTCGACCCAACTGCAACATAAATCCAACACGCCACTTACGGAAACGGTGACTGGCACGCGTTAGCACTTGGCACCCGTTGGGACCCGTTGTGTGGTGCCATGACGTTCATCATGCCATACCACGCTCCGTATCCCCGAAAAAGAGGCATATTCGGCCCCTTATGCCTCCCCCTCGGCAAACGAAGCATCAGGTGGTTACGATTGTCCCGAGGTCGTGGGAAACGTATGATTCTTGGCGGCTGACCTATTTTCAGTCATGATTAACCCACAGCGCGCCGAAAGTTGTTTTCTTGGAGAATCTGTCGTGCCCATCTACGAATACACCTGCCAATCGTGCAACGCCAAGTTCGAGCAGCTCGTCCGCAGCATGAGCGGCGAATCCAAACCCCGTTGCCCCGAGTGCAATTCAGTAAAGACGGCTCGCGCGCTGAGCGTCTTTGCCGTGGGCGCTGAAGGCGCGAAGTCCGCCTCGGGTGCTTCCGACCCCATGTGCGGCCGCTGCGGCGGAGCGCCCGGGTCCTGCGGCATGGAATGACGACGGGCCCGCGCAGCCCCGCCATCCGCGCCCCTCTTTCGTCCCACTTTTTACTTTTGACTTTCTACCTTTGCCTTCAAAAAGAAAAGGCGGCCCCGTAAAGGGCCGCCTTTCCCGTGTCTACTCTGCCGCCGGGGTTGTGTGGGCGGCGGACGCTGCTCCGTTCACCAGACACGCGGTAGCTCGAACGAAAAAACCAAATCAATCAACCCAGGAGTTTCAGCACGCTCTGCGGCGAAGAGTTCGCCTGCGCCAAAATCGAGGTGTTCGCCTGCACGAGGATCTGGGCCCGCGTCATCGAGGCGGTTTCCGAGGCGAAGTTGGTGTCGCGGATGTCGCTCTCGCTGGCGGTCACGTTCTCCAGCGCGACGTTCAAGCTGCTGGTGTTCGTGTCGAGGATGTCCTTCTGGAACGCGCCCAGACGCCCGCGAAGGGTGGCGATCTGGCTGATCGCGGCATTGAGGATCGTCTGCGCCTGGATCGTGTTGCCGGACACGAGCGAGTTGGCCCCGCCGCTGGCGACGCTGGAGAGGAAGCCGCTCACGCTGTCGCCCAGGTTGCCGGTGGAGATGGCGCTGATGCCGATCTGTTCCTGCCCGTTGCGGTTGACTTCCGAGCCGAGCTGGAAGCGGGCGCCGCCTCCGGTGATGTAGAAGTTGGTGCTGCCGGTCGAGACGTTCTGTCCGAAGGCGGCGGTGAGGTTCACGTTGATGTCGAGACTGCCCGTGCGGACCGAGGCGCTCAGGCCGTCCACGCTGGCGGCATTGCCGTTGATGTTCACCTGCGCATCCGCGCCGCTGGCTTTCTGCACGTTGACGGTGAACAAGCCGCTGACCGTCTTGACGCTGACGAAATCCTTGGAGCCATAGGCGATCGAGTTGAGTTTGAGGCTGCCGTTGGCCTGCACGACGGCACTGACGCCCGTCGAGCTGCGGATCTGGTTGATGGCGACGGCGATGGCGCTGTTGTGGGCGCTGGCGGCGAAGGAGAGCTGCTCGGTGCCGAGGTTGCCGGCGACCTCGATGGTCGTCGGAACCGCCGCGATGCCCGAGGCGGCGAAGCTGATCTGCCCGAGCTTCGCGCTGGCGAGCACCTGCACCGCGATATTCACGTTGCCGTTGTCGGGGATCTTCGCGGCGTTGATGGTGGCGCCGCTGATGTCGGCGTTGTTCACGCTGCTGGTCGTGTAGTCCAGCGAGCCGTTGAGCAGCTTGACGCCGTTGAACTGCGTGGTGTTGGAAATCCGGTTGATGCTGTTTAGGATCGCATCGACCTGGAGCTGGTTGGCCTTGATCTCATCGGGCGACAGCGCGCCGCTGTTGGCGGCCTGGTTGGTCAGGCCCTGCACCTGGAGGAGCAGTGCCGAGACTTCGTTGAGCGAGCCCTCGGCGGTGTTGATGACGTTGCCGGCGCGCTGCGAGTTGTCCAGCGCCTGGTTGATGCCGGAGATTTCGCTGCGGAGCGATTCGCTGGCGATGAGGCCTGCCGGGTTGTCCTTGGCCGTGTTGATCTGCAGGCCCGTCGAGAGGCGCTGCAGGCGCATGGCCAGTTCGTTCTGGTTGGTGGTCAGGCTGTGAACTGCTTGAAGCGAACTGATATTGGTATTGATGCGGCTCATGTATCCTCCGTGATACGCGGCCCATAACGGGCCGGTGAAGGCCGCCGGTATCCTTACCGACGGCAGGAATTTTTTGCTCCGCTGCGCCGCAAGGGGCGTAGCGCGGCAAGGCAACCGGAACGTCCCGGCCCGGCGGCCATGCTCGGATGAACTATTTGGGGGTCTTCACCGGCGCTCCGCCCGGCAGAGAGAGGGAGTGGGTCCGAGGTAGGCGAACCTCCTTGTTCAAGTACGACTGAGGGCTCTGCCGAATCCGTTCGGCATGCCCGCGGGGGCCGTCCTGACGACGGGGCCCGCACTCAACCTCTATTGTTCGGAAGGGAGACCGCGCAAACTTGAGCCGCTCCACTTGCAGATTTTGCGCGGCCGGGAAGTGCCGATAATACCGCCGGAAGCGGGAAAGGAGCGGGGATGGAAGGCGGGAGCGCAGAAGATGCGCGTTGCGGGAAGCGCAGAGTGCAGAGTGCAGAATGCAGAATGGGGAAAGGAAATTCATTCACGCCGGGTACGAGCGACAGCGAGGCCCCGGATCCTTCGGGGTCCGCGGTTCTCCGGTCCACGGAATCCGGGGCCGCGCTTTCAGCTCGTACCCGGCGTGAGGGGATATGCTTTCTCAGCACTCAGCACTCAGCACTCAGCACACAGCACTCAGCACACAGCACTCTTCACTCTGCACTCTGCACTCTGCACTCCCCATTCACCCTCCCCCACTCCCCACCATATCCGCCTGCGGCTCGGTCATGCGACGCGCGTCGAGCACGCGGGTGAGCTCCGCCTCGGGAAGAACCTTCCGCTCGCTCGCGATCTGCCGCACCGTCTTGCCGGTCTTGAAGCTTTCTTTTGCGATGTCCGCGGCCTTGTCGTAGCCGATCACCGGCGCGAGGCTCGTACACATCGCCAGGCTCTCCTCGACCAGCCCTTCACAGCGGGCGCGGTTGGCCTCGAGCCCCGCCACCGCGCGATCCGCGAACACGCGGGCTGCGCTCGCCAGCAGGTCGATCGACTGGAGCAGGTTGTACGCCATCACCGGCATCATCACGTTCAGCTCGAACGTGCTGCCCAGCCCGCTGCCGGCGAAGGTGATGGTCGCGTCGTTGCCGATCACCTGGGCCGCGACCATCAGCGCCATCTCGCTCATCACAGGGTTCACCTTCCCCGGCATGATCGAACTGCCCGGCTGCGTCGCGGGGATGCTGATCTCCCCGATCCCGCACCGCGGCCCGCTGGCCAGCCAGCGGATATCATTCGCGATTTTCGACAGGCTCACCGCGATGGTCTTGAGGAACCCGCTGGCTTCGACGACGCCGTCCTTCGCCGCCTGTGCTTCGAAGTGATTTTTCGCTTCGACGAATTCGATGCCCGTCTTCTGTGCAATCACCGCGATCGCCTGCTTTGCGAAATCAGGGTGCGAGTTGATCCCCGTGCCGACGGCCGTGCCGCCCAGCGGCAATTCGCGCAAGCAGCGGATGGCCTTCTGGCAGCGCTCGGCCGATAGGCGGGCCTGCTGCGCGTAGCCGGATAATTCCTGCCCGAGCCGGATCGGCGTCGCGTCCTGCAAATGCGTGCGGCCGATCTTCACGACGTCGTTGTACTGGTCCGCCTTCTTTTGCAGCGCGTCCCCGAGGTGATGCAGCGCGGGCAGCAGGGATTCCTTGAGCGACATCGCCGCGGAAATATGAATGGCGGTGGGGATGGAATCGTTGGAGCTTTGCTCCATGTTGACGTGGTCGTTGGGGTGGATCGGCTCCTTGCCGCCGCGTTTGCCGGTGGCGATTTCGTTGGCCCGGCTGGCGATCACCTCGTTGGCGTTCATGTTCGTGGAAGTGCCCGAGCCGGTCTGGAAGATGTCGATGACGAACTGGTCATCGAGCTTCCCGTCGATCACCTCCTGCGCCGCCTGCTGGACGAGGTTTTTCTTCTTCTCGTCGAGGAACCCCAACTTGTGGTTCACGTGAGCCGCGGCCCATTTGATGAGGCCCATCGCGGCGATGAACCGACGATTGAAGCGAAGATCAGATATTGGGAAATTCTCGACCGCCCGTCCCGTCTGCGCGCCGTAGTAGGCGTCGGCGGGGACCTTCATTTCGCCCATCGAATCTTTTTCGGTTCGGTATTGTTCGGCCATGGATTCCTCGTTTAGTTAGTGCCCGCAGCCCCCTCTTCCGTGGCACGGGCGGCCCGCCCGTGAAGGCGGTACTCCGCCGCATTGGACGGTACTCCGGCCAAGTCAGCAAGAGCGCGGCGACTGTTCGCGTTTGAAGCGAAGAGGCCGCTGCCGTCGGGCTTTCTTCGACCGGAATACCGGCCGAACATCGCAGCGTACCGCGACCATGGGCTATCTCGCCCATGCCACGGCAGAGGCGAGCGCCCATGCCACGGCAGCAGAAATCGTCGGCACAGCCAAACCTACATGGCTGCGACACGCGACCCCACTGCGCATGGGGCTCTTGAGTTGTTCGACGCTAGGCCTGCCAACCCATATGATTCCGCCTCCTATTTTACTCCTACGATCGGAACCCATGCACCCAGGCATCTCCCCCCGCTT
>JAQGHP010000683.1 GCA_028288775.1 Phycisphaerales bacterium
TAGGGTGAGGGGCGGAACGCCGAGAGTTGCGCGATTTGCAGATCCCGATGCACGATGTGGGGCGTACTTCAGTACGCGGTCTTTCCCTCCCTGCGCCTGCGGGAAACATAGTTCCCAGAAGTTTGCGGAACTTGTAATGGCAAATTGGAGGCGGGTGATGGTAATCTGCCCGGCATGGGGAAATCTCCGACCACAATTGGGGTGAAGCCATCGGAAGCGGACGACGGAGATTTGCGTTGGTCCGTCCCGCGGCGCGCGGCCTGGGTTTCACTGCGCCGCGGGTGCAGCGAATCTCGTTGGATGTTATTGCGGATGGCGGCGTTCGCTCTGGCTGCTGCCCTGGCCGCGCTATGGGTCTGGAGACAATTAATGCCGACGGAGGCGTTCCCGTGGCTCGAAATGGCCGGCACGTTGACCGTGGGGATGATCGCGGCGGCCAAACCGTTGGCGTTTCGCGTGGCGGGAGGAAACCGCCTAACCCGCCAGGGCGTGGGGGTCGGATTGAGTGTCATTCCGTGGGCGCAGATCGAAGGCTTTGCGACCACGGGCGACGGGAGCGGTTCCGGTTTTGATGCGGTTCTACTCTATCGTAGCCTGGGAAGGCGGCTTACGCTTTCGCTGCCCGAAGGCGCGACGAAACAGGCCGAGGTTCTTCATGCTCTTGAACGGCGCGTGCCCCGCGTGGAGTGGCGCGAGCCCGAGCCTCACGCGATGATCGGCTGGCGCGCCGCGGCTTGTCTGTGGGGACTGAGCGCAATCTTCGCGGTCGTAGCGGGTGCGGGTGTTCTGGCGATGATCCGCCTACCAAAACGCGACCACGTGTTATTCGGCATGCTGGCAATTTACTTTGCGGGCATCCTCTCCGGGCCGGGCACGATCGGCTGCCTGCTGCTTTACGGGCGTCGCACCTGGCGCGAATACCGTATCGCCAGAATAGCATTCGTCACGAATTTGGCGACGGTCCACGTGGTGGCGCTCGTTTGGTTCGTAGCAGTGGTTGAAGGCATTCTGAATCGCGTGCGCTGATGGTCCCCGATGTGAAATCTACGAATGCGGCGGACTTCGCGCATCGAGCGCGAGTCTACGCTCGGCCCCTCACCCTAACCCTCTCCCCCGAGTACGAGGGAGAGGGGACTGGAGCGGGCATCTGCAATTCCGCTCTATTCACGAGAACAACGCCTTGAACTGATTCCGTAGCGTACTGTCCCCCCTCTTTTCGATCGTGTCGTGGATCGATGTGCGGAGGGTTTCGTCGTGGCGGTAGATGCGCAGGGCTTCGAGCGTATACAGGCCGGTCCCCACGTCCGCCTGTGCGACTTGGGAAAGCAGAAATGCCATCGCCTCGGGCAATCGGGTTACGGCGATGGCCAGCAGCAGCGGACGGCGGTGTTCGGGGTTCTTGTGGTGCTCCACCTGCTCGCGCAAGGCTTCGAACGCTTCGCGCCGCCGGGATTCTCCCAGGGCCAACGCGGCGGATTCGCGGATGCTCTCGTCCGGGTTTTCCAGGAACTCGGCGACGAAGGGGATCTGCTTTTGCGGGGAGAGCTTCATCAACGCCGTCAGGCCTTCGCAGACGACTTCCGGCTCCTTGTCGCCGAGGCGCAGCTTCAGGCGGAGGAGCAGCGCGCCCTCGTCGCGGCCGGCGTAGGCCAGGGCACGGGCGGCCATAATGCGGGCCTGGGGCTCGGTGTCGGTGAGCAGGTCGGTGAGGTGCAGCATCGCCTCGCGGTGGGCGATGCGGACGAGGCCCAGGGCGCACACGCCGCGAAGTTCCGCGGCCACGTCCACCGACCCGCCCCACGCCGCCTCGCGCTGCATGTGCCGCACGCCGGTGAGGAAGACCTCGGGAGTCTCGGCGCCGATCTCATAAAGGGCACTCGCGATCGCGGCCTTTGCGACGCATCCCTTATCCCCGGCGGAGCCCATGAAGCGGTCGAAAGCGCGGGCGAGGCTCGGCACGAGGTCGGCGAGCTTGAACTCGCCGACGATCTTCGCCGCCCGCTCGGCCAACAGGTTGGACTTGCCGTCGAGGGCCTTGGCCAGCTCGGCTTTGGCCTCGGGGGAATTGGGCGCGGCGCGCAGAGCTGTCAGCTTGGAGAGCGCGGATTCTATCGACTGTGATTTGGGCATGGGTATAGCTGAAATGTAATACAGGACGCTGAAATGTGATTCTGAAACGTGAAGACGTGAAACGTGAGAAAGCGTCGGCAAGCAGAGTCTTCTCACGTTTCACGTCTTCACGTTTCATGTTTTATCTCATCCCCCACTCATTTCGCCAGCGTCGCCACCAATCTCCAGACCAGGTGCGGGGAGATGGGCCGTTGCTGCGTCACGTTGAACGCGTCGACGATTTCGTCGAAACGCTTCGTATAGGGGAGGCGGTCGCGCTTGCCGATGTCTTCGCCCAAGGCGGCGCGGAGCTTTTCGCGGTCTTCCGGGCTCACCTCCGGCGGGCGGGAGCGGGCTTCGCCCAGCTTGGGGAGCTTGCCGCCTTTTCTCAAGTTCAGGAGATGACGCCAGACCTCAGCGCGGGTCGGCTTCGATTCCCCGTACGCGGCGGCGTAGGCAGAATAGAGGGTTTCGAAGTGCGGGGTGTAGGGCAGGTCGTCCGCGGTGCGGGCGATGCGCTCGTAGGCCTGGATCAAGGCGTCCTTCTTTACCGCGGATCGCTGCTCGATGCCGCCGAAAAGGGAGCCGGGGGATTTGGCGTCTTCGACCGTATTCCCGGCAGAGGCTTCGGTGCTGCGGTCGAGCAGGAGGAGGACGGAGCCGAAGGGGTCTTTGACGGTGGCGCGGTACCCGCGGGATACGGGGGACGGGGGGGAGACGAATTTCAGCTTTAATTCATCGCGGCGTTGGTAGAGATCGCGGACGCTATCGACGAGGTAATAGAAAGCCTCATTGGGGAGATCGGGGTCGTCGTGGAGGACGAGTTCGGTCTGACCGTCCGCGAGGTGAAAGTTCGCTATCCGCGCGTCCTGCTTGAGGAGCTTGAGGCCAATGACGTCGCGATAATAGCGCACGGCGCTCTCGAGCCCGGGGACGCGGAGGATGATGCGATCGACCTTCCGCAGCATGCTGGAAACCCGAAATCCGAATCCCCGAAACCCGAATCAAATCCGAATGACGAAATCCCAATTCCGAAGCCACGAATGAACACGAAGGCAAACGAATGAATTAAATCCTATTCGTGTGCATTCGTGTTCATTCGTGGCTCTCGGCTTTCTTCACCTTTCGCGGTGAGGGAGCCCTTTCCGATCCGACTCGGATTCCATTTCCTAGTTTCTATTCAGGCGCGACTCGCGGCAGGATTCGGACTTCGTCATTCGGATTTGATTCGGGTTTCGGCATTCGGATTTCGGGTTTTAAGGGGCCGGGTGTTCCTTCCCCATTGCCTGAACCCTGAACCCTAAACCCCGGACCCTCCTCATCGTCTTCCATCGTTTGCTGTTCCTTCTCCGTGGGCGCGTGGAATCCGCCGCGGAGGGCGAAGACGCCGGCTACCAGGTTCCAGAACATCTGGCCGAAGCGGATGGCCATGGCCAGGGCGATGGCCTGGCTGACGGTGACGCCCTGGCCTTTGGTGAGGAGGATGGCGAAGGCTTCCATCACGCCGGCGCCTTGGGGGCTGATGGGGATCGCGCCGACGAGGGTGACCACCGGGACGACGGTGCAGTAGTAGAGCAGGCTCATGCCGTGGCCCTGCGGGCCGCTGATGCCGAAGGCGTAGCCGGCGAAGATCGCGGAGATGATCGACGTGGCATGCACGGGGAAGGTCATCAGCAGCGCGGTAAACGCTGCGCCCGGGCGGCGGCCGTAGAGCTCCATCGCCTCGACGGCGTGATGCACCTGCCGCTGCATCGGCATGCGCTTGAGGAGCCAATCCAAGCCGGTGGCGCGACGCCAGACGGGGTGATAGAAAACGATCAGCCCGGCGACGGTCGCGCCCATGATCGCGGCGCAGACGATGGCGACTTTGCGGCAATCGCGGACGTGCCACTGCACCGCCGCCATGACGCCGCCGAGGATGATGAGGGCGAGCAGGCCGATCACGCGGTCCACGATAACGGAGAGCACGGCGCGGACTTTATGCGTTGTATGTTTCGCGGCGTAGTAGGCTTTGATGAGGTCGCCGCCCGTGGAGCCGGGCATGAAGGTGTTGTAGAAGGCCCCCACCATGTTCAGCACGAACGTGCGCGACTGCGTGAGCTGGATGTCCAGTGCGTGCAGCAGCAGATGCCAGCGGCGGCTGGTGATGAGATAGCTGATCGGCAGCACCATGAGTGCCGCGAGCAGGTAGGCGAGGTTGGCGTTTTTCACCAGGCGGTCGATCCCGATGTTCACCAGCGGGTACGGCACGCCCTCGACCTTGTAGCCGTTGACGATGCGGTCGGGCGGGACGCGCTGCGGGTCGCGTGACCCGGCGGGCAGGACGAGCAGCTCGGCGGGCGATTCGCCGACGGACAAGTGCTCGCCGGGCCGGATAGCCAGCAGCTTGGCTTTGATCGCGGGGCCGGTCGGCACGCGCAGGCGGATGGAGCGGCCGTCGGGCTGGGTCCAGACTTCATCCCGGGGGACGAGGCGGGGATTGTGGGTGACGGGGTCGGCGATTTCAAAGGCCGCGGCGTTCTCGGGCGCATCGTGCAGCACCCGCGCCTGGACGAGCTTGTTGCCCGGCTCGAGCAGCGTGAGCTGATCGCGGAACGGGGTTTTGGCGAGCACCCAGACGATGCCGGCGACGGCAATCCCCCATCGGAGGGTGAAGGTGATCCATTTCTTCGCCTTTTTCTTCATGCGAAACTGCCGGGGTTAAGCGTCCTTGCACGGCCACCGAGCCGGCTCGGGGCCTGCCGCCCTATCGGAGGCGGCTGATATTGTGGGCTCCGCCGCATTTCCTGCAACCCCGGAAGTCCGATGGGGAGGGGAAATGCTGAAGGATGAGTGCTAAATGCTGAATGCAGAGTTTAGCACGCCGGATTCAGCCGGTGGTTCACCATTTCAGTGGTTATCGGACAAAGAGGCGGGCGGGCGTTGGGAATTTTTTCCGAGGATTACTAGGGCGCAGGTCGTCAACCCCACATCACGTGTGCAGCTCGCGATACGCTCGCTTTTTCGATTATGTGGCTCGCCTTCTCGCGGATACAATCGCAGCATGAAGGAAGTTACGGTGGAACAGGCAACCGGCGCGCTGGGCGACCTTGTAGATGCCGCGATTAGCGGTGAAGACGTGGTCTTGGTCCACAATGGGCACGGCGCCGTCCGCCTGGTCCCCGTTCCGCCAAGTGAAGGTCGGCCACAGTTCGGCAGCGCGAAGGGAATGATCACCATGTCGGATGACTTCGATGCCCGCTCGAAGATTTTCGCGAGTACATGGAATGAGGCTGCTGCTGGACACGCATACATTTCTCTGGTTCATCAATGGGGACCAGAAGCTCAGCCCGGCAGCCCGGAATGCAATTCAGGACCCCACTAACGAAAGTCATGTCAGCATTGCGTCCGTATGGGAGATGGCGATCAAGGTCAGCATCGGCAAGCTTGGGCTGGCCCAGCCATTCCCGATGATAGTGCCGCACGAATTGAAGCGAAATGGCTTTCGGCTTTTCCCAATCGAACTATCTCACTGCGTGATGGTTTCAAGCCTCCCTTTTCACCATCGCGATCCGTTCGACCGCTTGTTGATCGCGCAATCCCTGGCGGGACGCACTCCAATTGTCAGTGCGGACGCGGCGTTTGATGCCTATGGTGTTGTACGCATTTGGTAGTCCTGCGCTCGACAATTGGACCAACCTCATCGGCCGGGCATAATGGGCCGATGCACTGGCGCGTTCCGGGGGTTCTGCTGATTGTCGGGTTGGCGCTGTTTGTGATTCCGCATCACGGGCGGCGGGAAGGATTCGAAGGCAGCACGGCTGCGACCGAAGCGTGGAAGATCCTCAAGACGATGAAGCTGAATCAGCCGAGTAGCTGGAACGCGATCGCGGGCGCGCTGGGACTGATGGCGGTGCTTTACCCGGCGGCAACGATCCTCCTTGCCCAACTGACGCCCGGCGAATGGCCGCGGCTGGTCCTGGCCATCGGCGGATTGGCGTGCCTCATCGGGGCGGCGTGGACGTGGCTCTACATCCAATTGTCCTACGCCAACTTCATGACGGGCGTTACCCTGACGCGCGCGACGCCATTCGCGTGGATCACGCCGGGGTTCGTGGCCGTGAGCGGTCTATGGCTCATCGTCGCGGCGATCTTCCCCACGCTCGGCCGCGCGACGGGGGCGATTTGAGGGAAATCTGGGGAGAAATGAACGCAGAGGCGCGGAGGCGCAAAGGAAGAAATACAGGGAGGCGTTGGTACGGGCAACGAGAGAGGAAGGTGTCTCTGCCGTGGCATGGGCGGCCCGCCCATGGGCTCGTGGCGATAGCCGCAATACACGGGCGGGCCGCCCGTGCCACGGCACAAAACGCGTTATTTCTCTCTCCTTTCCTAGCTCTGCGCCCCGCGCCTCTGCGTTCATTCCCTCCTTCGGCGCGCCGTTCACTCAATCTTCCCCGTGCCCATGTCGATCTTGATGGTCCTTCCCCACGCGAGGACGATTTCCACGCGGTTGGCGTCGAGGAGGGCGCGAATATCCGCCTTCTCGGTCCAAAGGCGAAACGCGGCGGTCTTGGGGACGTTCTTTTCGATTTCTTCGGGAGTCAGGAGATCTTCGAGTTTGAAGTCGGCAACGACCTGCCCCTGTTCGCCATAGATGACGAGGGAATGCTCCCAGCCCATGTGGGAGAAGGTGTCCACCGTGACGACGTGCTTGCCGTCGTCGAGAACGATGACGCGCACCGGCGTGTTGACGAGGGGTTTGTCCCAAAGCACTACTTCGTCGCCGTGCTCGTCGAGGAGGAAGAGTACGCCGCGGGTTTGGGGTTCGGTGCGAATTCCGTCCACGCGGGTAACTGCGCCATCGGGGGCGACTTGGGTCCGGGAGAATTTGCCGGCGACGCGAGAGCCGGGGATGACCTTAAACCCATGTAGGCCGGCCGGGGAGGCGTGGATGGTGGGTGCGGCGGGAAACCATTTGTCCGCGAACGCCGCGGGGGCGATGGTGAGGAGGAGAAGAAGAGCAATTGTATTGCGACGCGAGAAGATGCAGTGGGTTGATTGCATGACCATTACTCCAGTGTGGCCGTTGGCACGCGCGACGACCGCGGGTTGCCGGGACGCCGGTTGTAATGAAGGCCTCGTGGAAGTAAAGGACGCGGGTGCGCGGGGAAAGTTCCGGGGGATTTGACTACAGCGGCGGCTTGGGCCTGCCGAGGTTCTTGCCGTGCGTTCGGGAGGGCTTCGCTGCGCTCAGTCGGCGGAGGGTTTCTCCCGCTCCGGAAGACACCGGAGGCCGCAGGGAAGACCGGGTTCTTCTGGAGAGGTGGGCGAAGAGTCCTTGGGCTTGTGAATCAAAACTGAAAATCTATTTGCCCATCGCGGTCTTTCGTCGTCACTTTGTTCCAAAAATCGAGACCGCGTTCGCTCTTCGAGGCAAAGATCAGACGATACAGCGGCCCTCTTTCGGAGTGCATTACTTCCTCGCCAAACGCCTGATAGCCAAGGTGACGTGAAAGCTGGTTGCGATATTCGTCGGCGAACAGCCTGCAGATATTTTCCGGAGTTCGGTTGTGCAGCGCTCGCCATTGGTCACGCCAAAGCGAGCCCGGGCCGAGCATCCTGTCAAGCACCGAGTCCGCCTGCTTCTCATACGAATCAACATTTCGTACTATGTCCATGCGATCGGCGAGAAGAATCAATAAATCCACGCGTCCGCACGCCGACAGAGCTTCGATAGTCGAAAAGTCGATTCTCAGGTTCTCGGGATCGATAAAAGCTAATGT
>JAQGHP010000719.1 GCA_028288775.1 Phycisphaerales bacterium
TGCCGCGATGGCAAAGCGGCAAGAATTGCCTGGTGCGTGGGCACAGTGGCCGTCAGCAAAAAACGGCCTTCCAACTGCTCGATCGATGCGCACACCGCCCGCTCGAGGGCGAGCTGATTACGGAGGCGGCCATGGCGCGGTCCACGCAAGGCGCGGCCCAAGTCCCACAATTTCATAGTTCTCCCTCACGCAGGAAGATCCCGCATTTCGCCTAAAACAATTCGGGATATGAGCTGGCGAACTGTGACGCCCACCCAATAGCCACAAAGTCGCTGCCCGGGATTCCCGAGCAGCACAGCACCCTCGCTTCAGAAACTGAACTGCCATCCTACCTCCGGCAAGACAAGAGTACAAGAATTAACAATTTCCCGAATTTTTTTCTTCCTTCGATCGGGTGATTCGCTTAATATCCCGCGTGCTACCGTAACGCGTGCAGCGTCCGGGCTAGGCTATCGGTGGGATCTCAACACTAATTAGGGCTAGTGGCGCTCTTTTGCAGGGCCATCGCCACCTTCAGTGGTGAGTTTTTGACGGCGTTGCGCGGGCAGGGGACCGTTTCCTGCGGGTTACGCATTTTGAATCGCAAATATTAGCTGTCCACCGGAGGGCAGGGGAGAGAGCGTCTATGAGCGCATCGATGGAGGCCGTCGTTCCCATGGAGGCAACGGCGGATAGCGCATTGGCCGGGGCATCCACGGCCAAAGAGGCCGATCGTGCCGCAACTCGCAAGGCCAACAAGCAGGTGGCGGGTCGCATCATGCGCACGACCGCGCGTGCGGCAGTAAGTTGGTCGAGTCGCACCTGGGGATTGCTTGACGCCGCGATGGCCGCCGGCGCGTTCGCCCTCGCTCACCTCCTTTCCCCTTACCATCATGATGCCCACCCCGCATACAGCGTGCTGCTGGGCGCGCTTTTCTTCGCATGCTCCCTCGTCTTTTTCGGTTGTGTATTGGGCGTATATGACCGGCACAATTTTACATCACGAGGACGGATGGCAGGCCAGGCGCTGCTTATCACTGGCCTCGCCCTGGCTGTCACCTGTCTCGCATTCGGCTGGGTCGGCTACGTCCGGATCGGCCGTTACATTGTCGTTTGGACGTTCTTGATTTCCTTCGCCGGAATCTTTTTGGTGCGGCTGCTGGCGCGGGACCTGGCGCAGCGGGCCAAAATCCGAGTCTTGTTTTACGGTCCACGAGGCAAGTTCCGTCCCCTCGCCGCCCAGATCCGCCGCCTGCATTCGGCATTCTATGAGCGGCCTGTGTATGTCGACGTGCAGGCAACTGCACTTGTTGACCGGCGGGCACAGCTAATTCAAGCGTTTAACCGCGTGCAACCGGATGAAGTTATTGTCATGGACAATGACGGCGCCGTTTTGGAGATCCTCCATCACTGCGCTGGAATCCTCAAGTCCGGTTGCGGAATCTTCACCTACGCCGCCTATTACGAAACGCTTTTGGGCCAGGTGCCCATTGATGCCATCGACGAGCGCGGAGTGCTCGGATGGGGATTCAAGGTCGGGAGTTTCCACACGGGGCTGGCTAAACGCCCCACGGATTTGGCGCTGGCCGCCATCGGCCTGCTCGTCGGCGCCCCGCTCATGTTGCTCTGCGCTCTCCTCGTTCGGCTGACCAGTCCTGGGCCCATTATCTACAGGCAGGTCCGGGTCGGTCGATACGGCCGGCATTTCTGGATATACAAGTTCCGTACGATGCGCGTCGATGCCGAACGGGATGGCGCGGTGTGGGCCCGGGCCGGGGACGCGCGCGTAACACCCGTCGGTAAGTTCCTCCGCAAAACCCGCTTCGATGAGCTCCCGCAGCTTTTCAACATTCTTCGCGGCGAGATGTCCCTCGTGGGCCCGCGGCCCGAACGTCCCGAATTCGTCGAGCAACTACAGCGTCATGTCCCTCACTATGAGCTCCGGCACCTCGTTCAACCCGGGCTAACGGGGTGGGCGCAGGTGCGCTTCCGCTACGGCTCCAGCATTGAGGACGCGCAACGCAAACTTGCATACGACCTTTACTACGTCCGCCACTGCGGCCTGGCCTTCGATGCCGCAATCTGGATGCGGACTTTAGCCGCAATGGCCAAGGGCGCGCGATAGGCCCCTTCACGCAGGTACAGTCCTTCCCGAATAGACCTTCCGTCTTCCGAGCCCACATACGTGGGCTTGCGCCATGTCACGGCATTATCCGTGAATCCTTCCCAGACGATAAATCCGGAGTTAATTGCATTTCCCGCACAGATTCTCATGGCAAATGAGGAATCTGGAAGGTATACGAACTCTTGCACTTCTAGTGAGGCATCTCAATGCGATTGCTCGGGATTATGGGCCTGGTTGGATTGCTAGTTATTTGCCCTGTCGTTCAGCCGACTACCTCTGCCGCCGATAAAGCATCAAAGGGGCAGTCTGCGAAGACCCGATGGAGTGGGGGGTCTTGGCGAGAGGATGCAAATATGCGGCCCAACCTGCGCTCGATTCTTCTTGACGGAGGCACGAAGCCGTTACCGCGCAATCAGCGCGTCCAGACCGCGACTTCCCGCGCCGTCTGTGAAGCACTCGAACTTCGCGTGCTGCTTTCCGCGGCACTGCCGGCCACCCAGTCGGTACTCGATCCGAACTGGCTAATGGTGGACGCCCTCACTCAGTCTCATTCCACCCCCACTGCTTCTCCAACTGTCGGCAAAGCCGTAGGCATCGTTCAGCCTAAAGTTGGCAGCATCGCGGCCGGTTACGGGCTCAAGGGAGAATACTTCAGCGGCTCCGACTTCACCGGCAGCGCGGTAGGAAGGCTGGACTCCACCGTCAGCTTCAATTGGGGCGTCCGCGCACCGATCGCGGGTCTCACCGTCGGCCACTTCGCCGTGCGCTGGACCGGGCAATTTATCGCGCCCCGCACCGGCCTCTATGCCTTTTACACTTCCTCGCTCGGACCCGTCCGGCTGAACGTCGCGGGCACGGACTTAATCAATCGGCCAGCCGCCTCTCCAAAGAAAACGACCACCGCCTCGGGGAAAATTCGCCTGGCCGCGGGACAAGCCTATTCCATCGAAATCGATTACTACTCCGCCGGCCCCCGTGCGGCTGTAAGCGTGCAATTCACCGCACCCAAAATTTCCAGGCGCGCCATTCCTTCCACCTACCTGCTTTCCGGTGTGACTACCCCCGTCGCGCCCACTGTCCTTGCCGCCCAGGGCGTCTCTGCTTCGGAAATCGACCTCTCCTGGGAAGGCTCGTCCAACGATGCGCATTACCAACTCCAGCGCTCCTCCGACGGCGTCACCTTCACGGCAATCGCCAGTATTGATGCCGGCCAGTCCACCTACGCCGACACCGGCCTCCCGGCCTCCACAAGCTTCTCGTATCGCATCATCGCCACCAATCTTCTCGGCAGCTCCGCGCCTTCCAGCCTCGCGTCGGCTGCAACCCCCTCTTCGACCCCGCTGGTCTTGCCGCCCATAACCCCGGCCGGCCTGACGGCGACCGCCGTCTCTTCCACCGAGATCGATCTCTCCTGGCATGACAGCGTCAACGAAACCGGATTCCTGCTCGAGCGCTCGACGGATGGCATTACCTTCCCGAGCGTCTTCACCATCCCCGCCGGCGTCACCACCTACCACGACACCGGCCTCCCCTTCGGGACAACGTTTACTTATGAAGTGATCGCCACCAACTCCATCGGCAGCTCCCTGCCCACGCTCCCCGCCGTCGCCACCACCTGGCCCGCCATCCCCTCCGACCCCGCCGGCCTCACCGCCGTCGCGATCTCCGCCTCCCAGGTCAATCTCATGTGGACCGACATCGTCGGCGACGAATCCGGCTTCCGCATCGACCGCGCCACCAACGGCGGTGCCTTCACCCCGCTCACCACCGTCGACCCAGCCGCCCGCTCCTACCGCGACAACGCAGTCACGGAAGGCGCCAAGTACAGCTACCGCGTCTTCGCCCTCAACGGCCCAACGCCCTCCACCGACCCGACAACCGCCGATGCCCTGAACCCCGCCCTCGCCCCCACGGCCCTCGGCGCCAACATCACCGGCGACGGCGTCGTCCTGACCTGGTCCAACCAGAGCACCAGCGCGACCGCCGTCCTCATCCAATCCTCAACCAACGGCGGCCCCTTCGCCACCCTCTTCACCGCGCCCCCCAACACGACCACCTACACAGACGGCGCAGCCACCGCCGGCAACATCTACCAGTACCAGATCATCGCCGCCAGCCCCGGCGGCGCCTCGCAGCCCAGCAACCGCGCCCCAGCCCCAGCCGTCAGCGTCCCCTCCTCGCCGATTCACCTGGCCGTCACCCCCGTCTCCGACACCGAG
>JAQGHP010000762.1 GCA_028288775.1 Phycisphaerales bacterium
AGCCACAGGGGCGTGAGCTGCCCCATCCCGTCGCGGCCCCAGCGCTGCAAATCGAGCTTGTTGCCTTCGCGGGCGGCGTGCATCGCGCCGGTCAGCTCGTCGAGATCGACACTGATCAGCCCCGCGCCGATGTTGCAGCCGAAACGGGCGGTGGGGATGGTGGGGGAATCCGTGTAGGCCTTCGATTGGAGCCCAGCGTCCTTGAAGGCGTCGTCCGCGGCAATCACCGCCAGCTCGATGTCCCGGGCCATCACCTTCGTGGCCTTGCGGTAGCTCTTGGGGACGTACTCGCTGATCTTAAAGGGCGGCACTTCGCCGGCGATTTGCGAGGGGAACCCCGCCGGGTCGAACGCGGCGATCCGCCGCACGCCGACCTTCCCCGCCAGGAGATTCTCCCAGAAGGTCCGCGCGCCGATCCCGATGGGGGAGATCACGCCGATGCCGGTGATGACGACTCGTCGCATAGTGTCAGTTGTCAGTTGTCAGTTGTCAGTTGTTAGTGGATAACTGCCTTAACCACTGACAACGGACAACGGACAACTGACATCTCAAATTCTTACCACTGAGCCCAATCGGTACGTTTTGAGCAATTCCGTAAACTGCTCCGTGAAGACGAAGTTGTGTTCCGGGAATTCCAGGCCGGCGAGGTTTTGGTCGATGTGGCTGAACATCAACTCGATCTCGGCGACCAGTTCTCCGCCCGCCTCGACCGTTCCCGTGGTGGACGCACCTTGCTCGGAAAGCTGCTCGATGCGCGCCTTGAACAGCAGCGTATCGCCCGGCCGCACCAGGCGGTGAAACGTCGCCCGGCCGACCTTGGCCAGGATGACTTTCTCGGCGAAATCGCGCGCCTCGCCCACCAAGATCCCGGCGGTCTGCGCCATGCCCTCGACAATCAAACTGTGCGGCACGATCGGGAACGCAGGGTAGAGGTCGTGCAAATGCTCCTCGGCCAGCGTGACGTTCTTGATCGTCGCCGCGGACGTGCGGGGCGTGAACTCTACGAATTTGTCGATCCAGATCCAACGCATGGGTTAAGTGCAGAGTGCAGAGTTCAGAGTGCAGAATGGAGTTGTGAACTCTGCATTCTGCACTCTGCGTTCTGCACTTATGCCGCCGCTAATTTCCCCTCGACATATCCCACAATAGTCTTGACGGTGAACAGCTTGCTCATGTTGTCGACCGTGGGGTTCTTTTCGAACTCGGTGAAGTCGGAGTGGGGCATCCGCTTTTTCAGCTCGACGATGCCGGCGGGGGTGACTTTGCCGTTCTGGGCAAGCTCGGCGTTGTTGGAGAGGTCGGGCATCATCTCGCCCTTGCCGATCTTGATGCCAAAGGCTTTTTCCAGCCGGAAACTGATGTCGAGGAAGTCGATGCTCTCCGCGCCCAGGTCGTCCTTGATGACGGCATCGGGCGTGACTTCGTCCTCGTCCACGCCCAGCGCGTCAACCAGTACGCCCTGAACCTTCTTGTAAACTTCGTCGTGCGAAATGGCCATGATTTTTTCTTGTCCCTTGTCCAGCTCCGTGGACCTTAGTGAACGGGCGAAACCCCGCGGCATCGGTGCCGCGATCATACTACGAAACCGTCGCCGCCTGCGGCCCGGTCAGACGCAGGTTCGCGTTCTGCACCGCCAGCAGTTCCCACCGTTGGCGGTTGTGCGCCGTGAGCTTTTGGTCGATTCCCGCCAGCTCAGGGTTGCGGTCGGCGAGATTAAAGTATGCCAGTTCCAGCCGCATTTGCACGGCTTGCGACGTCGCGCCCGTGCTACTGCCCACGCTGCCCGTTGCCTTAAAGCTCGCCCCGGCGTCAGTTGCTTTCAGAAATTCCAGCTCCATCCGCAGGAAGTTTCCCGGGGCGACGAAGGAGCCGTACTTGACGTTCCGGGCTTCCTTCAGCACCGCCACGGACTTCGCAAAATCGCTGCGGCTATGCAGGAGCCACGCCGCCGCCTGCGTCGCCGACTCGAGCATCATCACGCCCGGCAGCACGGGGAAGGTCGGGAAATGGTCGGCGAGGTATTCCTCCGCCAGGCTGACGTATTTCACCGTCACGATCCGCTCGGCGGAAAGGTGCTCGATTTTGTCAACGAGGTTGAACTTCACGATCTCGTAAAACGCCTATTCGCACGGCCCCGCAAGCCCTTCCACGGGCCGCCGGCCAGCTCGCAAACTTGTATCGGTGATAGCCGGGGATTGCAAGCGGGCCAACAGGCCCGCCTTACGGCGAGTGTAGCGCGAGGTTGTGACGAATGACCTTACGCCTTAGACCCTCAGATACGGCATGCACAACTGCGCGATGCCCAGCGTCGCGAAGAATCCGCAGCAGTCGGTGACGGTCGTCGCCCAGACGGTCGCCGATTGGGCGGGGTCGAAGCCGAACCATTTCATCATGAAGGGGATCAGAACGCCCGTAATGCAGGCAAGCAGATGGTTGATCATCAACGCTGCCGCGACGACGCCCGCGAGAACATAAGGATTGTAATTGTGCGGTTTGGTCCCGAAGACGCCCAACGCCGCGGGAATGGCCGTCGTGATGCCGATGACCAGCCCGGTGAAAAGGCCGACGACCGCTTCCCGATAGAGCACCTGCCGGATGATCCGCGGGCCCGTCTCGCCCAGGGCCATGCCGCGGATGGCGACGGCGAGCGATTGCGCCCCGCCGTTTCCGCCCATGCCCGAGACAATCGACTGGTAAGCGGCAAGCACAGGAACCAGGCTGATTACGCTCTCAAAACGGGAAATGACCCACGCGGCCAAAAACGCCGTCAGCAGGTTCACCTCCAGCCACCCGATGCGCTGGCGGAAGCTGAAGGTCCACGGGCTGCTCAGCCGCTCTTCGGCGCCTGCACCGAACATCTTCTGAACGTCTTCCGTTGCCTCTTCTTCCATCACATCAACGACGTCGTCCACCGTCACCAGCCCGATCAAACGATTTTGATCGTCCACCACGGGCAGAGCCAGGTAGCCGTTGCGGCGCATGACCTGGGCGACCTTTTCCTGATCCATGGTGGCGGGAACACGGGCCACTTCCGTGCGCATAATCTGGCGGAGCTTGCGGTCGGGCTTGGCGAGGATCAGGTCGCGCATCGACAGCACGCCGATGAGATGCCGTCGGCGGTCGGTCACGTACACATAAAACATTTGCTCGTACTGCTCATTGAGCCGGCGAAGCTCCGACACCGCCTGCTCGATCGAAAAGTCCTCGGAGAGGGCGGTGACGTCGGTCGTCATGATCCCGCCGGCCGTGTCGGGCGGGTATTGCTCCAGCAGATGCACGTCCGCCCGGTCTTCCGGGGTCATCTCCCGGACGATGGCGTCGTGGGCGGCGGGGGTGACGTGCTCGAGGATGTCCACCCGGTCGTCCGGGTCCATCGCGGCGACGACCATCGATGCCTCGGGCACCTCCATCCCTTCCAAAACTCGGGCGGCGGTCTCCGGGTCCATCTCCGCGAAAATGCGCCCGGCAGTCTCGGGGTCGAGGTACTCGGCGACGTCCGCAGCCTCCGACGGGCTCATGTCCCCGAGCACCCGCGCACCATCTGCGGCGGGGATTTCCTCGATCTCCTTCGCCACCCGCTCATCGCGCGGGACGGCCTGAGTCGACGCGCTTGGCGCGTCGTTTTCGTCTTCGCCGTCGGGATTGTGCTCACGGTTGGGCATCGTGTCGGGGATTTTCACGAATGGTCTTCGCGAGCGAAATTCGAGAGCGCCCCAACCGCTTGCGGTTTCGCGATCGAATTGCTCTCGATTCGTTGAGACCGTTTCCACCGCTTGCGGTTTAACGAATCGAGAATCCTTCGCTCGCGAAGCCGCAAGCGGTGGCGCGCGGAGGCGCTTAGCTCTCCACGATCGTGATTTTGTTGATCTTCGGGAGCTTCTGGGGCCGGTCATTGTGGTCGGTCGGGAGGCTGGCGATCTTATCGACCACGTCCAGCCCGGACGTCACTTTCCCAAAGACGCTGTACTGGCGATCGAGGTGGGGCGAGTCGGCGTGCATGAGGAAGAACTGCGAGCCGGCGGAGTTGGGGTCGTTGGTGCGCGCCGCGGAGAGGACGCCGCGGACGTGCTTGCGGTCGTTGAACTCCGCCTTGAGCTTATACCCGGGCCCGCCGGTGCCGGTGCCGGTGGGGTCGCCCCCCTGGATCATGAACCCGGGGATGACGCGGTGGAACGGCGCCCCGTCATAAAACCCGTCGCGGGAAAGGAACACGAAGCTGTTGACGTGCAACGGCGCTTCCTTGGGGTACAGCTCGATCGAGATATTCCCCTCGGTGGTTTCGATCGTGCCCGTATAGGTCTTCTTGGGGTCGATCGTCATCTGCGGGGGCGCGGAATATTGCTTCGCCATGGGTCGGTCTCCGGTTGGTTGTTTAGGCTTACTTCTCGTCCACTGCGCCAGTTGTCAACGAGGAAGCGAAAGGAATCAAGGGGGGAAAAGCGAGTTGTCAGTTGCCAGTTGTCAGTTGCCAGTGAAGGAAGGGGAGGAGAAGGTTGGTAGCGGGTTAGTTTGAAAAGACGGGTGCCACAGGTCGCGGTACTCCGAGACCTGTGCTTTTCAGGTCGC
>JAQGHP010000776.1 GCA_028288775.1 Phycisphaerales bacterium
TTCTTGCCTCCCGAGCCGACCCGAAGAATTGCGAGTCCGCTCGGGGGGCAAGAATGCCCCCGCTCGCAGACTCGCGACAGACAAAAATGTCTGCCCCACCTCAGATAAAGACGAGAATGTCTGCCCCACCTGAAAGACAGACAAAAATCTCCGCCCACCTCATAAGTCAAGTAGGGTGGGCGTACTCGCCCACCGTCCGTCGACCGCTTAAATGTAAAATGGTGGGCGGGTACGCCCACCCTACATGGTTCGGAATTCTGGCGCAACTCGGGCGCTTCGCCTCTCACCCTATCTCTGTCCCCCGAGTACGAGGGAGAGGGGACCAGAGCGCTTGCGGCAAATGCGATTGCCCCAGCACAGGAAGCGGCGATGCGGCCCACACTTTTGAATCGACCAGCGCAACGGGTTACAAATGTGTGACCGATGCGCCTCCCCACCCGGATCACTCCCCAGCACCCGCTCCGCCGGATCGTCGCGGCCGTATTAATCGCCTCCGCGGCCACGCTCGTCGGCGTCGGCGCGCACCACACGCCCCTGGTCTCCATCGCGCTGTCGGCGCTGGATGAGACGCTATACGACGCCTTCTACCGTTTCCGCAAACCGGTGGACCGCACGGCAAGCGACATCGTCATCATCACCGCGGATGAATCGAGCATGAAGGCGCTGGCGAAGGAGAAGAAGATTCACTGGCCTTGGCCGCGGAGCCTGTGGGGGCAGACGGTCCAGTACATGGAACAGTGCGGCGCGAAGGCGGTCGCATTTGATCTGGTCTTTGAAGAGCCGATGAGCTACGATCGCGAATTCGGCCAGGCGCTCGACGCGGCGAAGATTCCGGTGGTCATGGGAACGGTGATCGAACCCGACGGAAAGCCCCGCGCATTTACGCCCGTGGTGAAATTTCCGCCGTAGTTCGGCGCGGTGAATGTCATCGATGACATCATGGTCCGGACCTACAAATCGGAGGTCCACGGCACGCCGAGCCTCGCGTACCGGACCGTGCAGGCGCTGAACGTGCCGCCGCCCGCGTGGGCCGGCTCGTCGTTTCGCCTGCATTACTTCGGCCCCAACAAGCGACCCGACGGCGGCAATACCTACCGATACGTCCCCGCATACCCCGTCTTCATCGCGGCGCAGTCCCCAGCCCGTGCCGCGTCACTGGGCCTTTCGCCCGAGATGTTCAAAGGCAAGATCGTGCTGATCGGCGGCACCGCCCTGGGAATCTACGACCCCAAGTCTTCGCCCGTCTCGAAGATTTACCCCGGCGTCGAAGTGCAGGCCACCGCCATCGACGACCTGCTCACCGGCCAATACGTGCGGCCTCTGGGCGCGCTGCAATCCGCCGCGACGGCGCTGGCGGCCGCACTGGTCGCGGCGTTCGGCGTCATCCTCCCGCGTCGCGTGACACTTAAAGTTGCCTTCGCCTTCCTCGCCGCCGCGGCGTTGATCGGCACGGCCATCGCGCTGTTCGTCGCCCATGACATCCGCTGGCTGCCGATGGCTTCCCCGCTGTTCGCGCTGCTGCTGACGACCGTCGGCGCGTTCGCCTGGACGTATCTCCGCGAAGACCGCCAGCGCCGCTTGGTGCTCAAGGCGCTGACGCAATACCTCTCGCCCGAAGTCGCGGCAGAGATCGAGCGCGACCCCGCCGCCCTGCGGCTCGGCGGGCAGCGCCGCGACATGACCGTCATGTTCACCGACATCCAGGGCTTCACCGATCTCAGCGAGTCGATGGAATCCGAGCGCCTCAGCGAGATGCTCAACTTCTATCTGGGCGAGATGTCGGCGCAGGTGCTCGATAACAACGGCACGCTCGATAAGTACATCGGCGACGCAATCATGAGCTTCTGGAACGCGCCGCTTAGACAGGAAGACCACGCCGCCCTCGCCTGCCGGGCCGCACTGGCGATGAAGCGGCGCGAGGCGGAAATTCAGCCCGAACTCGCCAACATGGGCGCGCCGGGCCTGCTGACGCGCATCGGCATCAACACCGGCCCGATGTTCTTCGGCAACCTGGGCGCGCCGCAGAAATTCAACTACACGGTGCTGGGCGATTCGGTAAACCTCGGCAGCCGCCTGGAAGGGGCCAACAAGTTTTATGGCTCGCGCATCCTCGTCGCCGAGTCCACCGCGATCCTCGTCAAGGACCGCTTCATCCTCCGCCAGCTCGATCTGCTGCGCGTAAAGGGGAAGCTCAAGCCGCTGGCCGTGTTCGAGCTGTTAGCCGAGCGGCAGGGGGGCGGCGACGGTGTCGATGACCTGCACCTGCGCGTTTCGCGCTACGAAGAGGCCTTGGCCCTCTACCGTGCCCAGAAGTGGGACGATGCGCGAGCGGAGCTGGAAGATTTGCAAAAGCGTTTCCCCGACGACGGCCCGACTGCCGCCTTAATCAAGCGCATCGCGAAGCTCCGCCACGATCCGCCGGGCGCGGATTGGGATGGGGTGTACGTGGCGAAAGACAAGTAACAGGACGAGGCCGCTTCCCGTGGCACGGGTTTCCAACTCGTGCAAGGTGCGCGGGGTTGCGGAATTTGCCCGGTTATCCGGACGCCATTTAGCACGGGTTGAAAACCCGCGCCACAATGCGCATTGCCGATTCCCAACCCCGGTCTCTTTCATGGCACCGGTTGCGGTGGTAAAACCACATCCCAAGAGGGCTCTTTCACTCCAGGAGAAGCACTATGAATCCAATCGGGAAACGCGCCCCGCGGCGGGTCCGTCACGTAATTCTGGCGGCGGTGATCGCAGGGCTGTCGGCCGTCGCGGTGGCCGAGCAGGTGGTCGTGAAGACGGACGTCGACGTCAGGGCAGACAAGAATCCGCTCGCCGACGCCGTCGAATCCGTGCCCACGGACACGAAGCTCGAAGTGTTGGGCCGCGAGGGCGGCTGGGTGAAAGTCCGCACGCCCGGCGGCAAGGAAGGCTACGTTGCGCAGGACGACCTGCCCGCCAATACCAATCTCGCCGGGGCGCAGGGCAATGCCGTCGCGTCTGACGTGGATGCCGGCGCCGCGGGCCGGGGGCTTCAGGAAGACACGGAGAAATACGCCGCGGCCAAGAACCTCAACAAGGCCGGCGTGAACCAGATGCTCGCCTGGAACAAAGCCGTGAGCAGCAATGACCTCAAGGCCTTCGCTGCTGCCGGGCACGTGGGCGCGGCGAAATACCGCAAGTGAGCGGCGGCCGCATCGCGACGAATTTTTTCGAGCTTGAACTTTCCGAAGCCTGAGGACCCGACATGAAACTTTCACTCTCCAGACATAAGCGCACCTTCGCCGCCGGCTCGCTGGCGGCGGCGGCGCTGGCGCTGGCTTTCGTCCCCTTCAACATGGGCGGCTGCTCGGCCAACAACCTGAACGTCAACAACATCGCCACCGGCCTGACGCAAGTCACGCATTCGGTCGCATTGGGCGAAAAGGACGAGCCGGCACTGGGCGAGGCGGTTGCGCTGCAGGCGACCAACCGCTACACGATTTACCAGGACCAGAACCTGAACCGCTACGTCACGCTGGTCGGCCGCACCGTCGCCACCGCCGCCCCGCGGACGGCCCCCTATTACTTCGCCATCCTCGACACGGACGAGGTCAACGCCTTCTCCGCGCCCGGCGGATACGTCTTCATCACCCGTGGCGCGGTGCAGCGCATGCAGGATGAATCCGAGCTGGCCGGCGTCCTGGGCCACGAAATCGGCCACGTCTGCAAGCATCACGGCCTCAACGCCGCAAAGGATGCCACGTTCAAGCAGGGCGCGGTCACGCTCGCGTCCAGCGAAGGCCACGCGGCCCAGTTCAACACGCTTTCTGATGGCCTTGGAACCGTGATCCTGAACACCGGTTTCAGTCAGCCGCAGGAAGAAGAGGCGGACGCGGAGGGCGTGAAGTACGTCGTCGGCGCCGGGTACGACCCCAACGGTTTTGCCCATTTCCTGCAGCGCATGCAGCAGGGCCAGGGCCACGGCCTCAAGCTCTTCAGCACGCACCCGGGCTTGGGCGACCGCATCAAGAAGGTGACCGACCAAATCGCCAAGACCGGAAAAGGCGGCCAGGGCGCGACACTCCCCGACCGCTTCGCGCAGAATGTCACGCTGGCGAAGGTGGCGGTGAGGTAAATCGGTGTTGGAGTGGTTTGTTGGCAGGCCGCAAGCCGTCGCAGACAGCGGAATCAGACGATTAAGATTAGGATTAAGATTA
>JAQGHP010000006.1 GCA_028288775.1 Phycisphaerales bacterium
CCGCCAGGGCCAGCTCCCGCAGCATGATTCGGGAGACCTTGAACTTCCGCAGCACGGCCTTGGAGCGGCCGGTGAGCTGACAGCGGTTGTGCGAGCGCACGGGGCTGGAGTCACGCGGCAGCTTCGCCAAAGCGGCGAAGTTCTTTTCCTTCTTCAACTGCCGGCGCAAGTTCGCGAACTTCGCGACCAATGCCTCGCGACGCTTCTGTTTGCTAATCCAGGCTTTTGTTGCCATGTTGCGATTCCTGTCTTCCAGTGGGGGCTCACTCATGCCCGCTACGGCCTATTTCTCTTTCGCGTCCGTACGGAACGGGAAACCGAACGCACGGAGCAATTCGCGGCCTTCGTCGATCGACCGGGCCGACGTCACCATCGTGATGTTCATTCCCTGCGGGAACGTGACGGCCGCGGAGTCCACTTCCGGGAACACGGTCTGTTCCGTGAACCCGAAGTTGTAGTTGCCCGCCTTGTCGAACCCGTTGGGGTTCAGGCCGCGGAAGTCCTTCACGCGGGGGATCGCCAGTGCGATCAGGCGGTCGAGGAACTCGTACATCCGGTTGCCGCGGAGGGTGACCTTCAGGCCGGTCTCCTGCCCTTCGCGCACCTTAAAGTTAGCGACGCTCTTCTTGGCCTTGCAGCGGACGGGCTTCTGGCCGGCGATCACGCCCAGTTCCTTCTCGGCCTGCTCCATCTTGCCCTTCTCGCCCGCGGTAACGGCCTTACCAAGGCCCATCGAGATCACGATCTTCTCGAGCCGGGGGACGGCAAGACGATTCTTGTAACCAAACCGCTGCGTGAGGGCCGGGACGACCTGCTCGCGGTAAGTGGCGATCAGACGCGGCGGAGGGGCCGGCTGCTGCGGGGTGTCGTCGGCAACCTCGGCTTGCGCCTCGGCCGCGGCACCCTTGGGCTTGCGGGCCTTCTTCTCGCCACCTTTGCCCGCGCCGCCGCCTTTGGCGCCTTCGGGCTTGGGGCCCTTGGGCTTCTTTTCGTGTTTGTCTTTGTCTTCTGCCATGACTCGCCTTCAATCAATCTTTGGCATTCGCGCTATCGTCTCAGGCCTTTCCAAGACGGCCCAGATCGGTCCCGCTCTTCACCGCGACGCGGTGCTTATGGCCGTCGCGGGCCTCGAACTTCACCCGCGTGCCCTTGCCCGTCGAGGGGTCCAGGGGCATCACGTTGCTCAGGTGGATCGGGGCGTCCTTCTGGATGCGCCCGCCCTGCGGCGTACGCTGCGACGGCCGCACGTGCTTCCACACGCGGTTGATCCCTTCGACCACCACCCGATCCTTGTCGGTGATGATCCGCAGGACCCGGCCCGTCTTGCCCTTGTCCGCCCCCGCAATTACGACGACCGTGTCGCCTCGCTTTATGTGTCGTGCCATAATAGTTGCCAGTTGTCAGTTGCCAGTTCTCAGTCAGTTGTCAGTTGTCAGTTCCCAGAAAAGGAAGCAGAGGTCGTTGAATTTTCGTCTGCGGCCTTCACTGGCAACTGACAACTGGCAACTTTTCTCCTCACACCACTTCGCTCGCCAGCGACACGATCTTCATGAAATTCTTGTCGCGCAGCTCGCGGGCGACCGCGCCGAAGATGCGGGTGCCGCGGGGGTTGTTTTCCTTGTCGATCACCACCGCGGCGTTCCGATCGAAACGGACGTAGCTGCCGTCGGGGCGGGCGGTCGGCTGCTTCGTGCGGACCACGACGCAGCGGATGATCTCGCCCTGCTTCACCTCGCCCGCGGGGATCGACTTCTTCACCGCGCAGATGATGATGTCGCCCACGGTCGCAACGCGGCGCTTGAACTTGCCCTTGCTGCTGCTGCCGCGGAGCACCTTGATGCACATCGCCTCTTTGGCGCCGGTGTTGTCGCAGATGTCTACGCGGGTCTGTTGCTGAATCATGTCAGTTGTCCGTTGTCAGTTGTCCGTCGCTAGTCGTGCTGGCAACAGATCGCCTATCGCTTTTCCGGCGCCTTGCCGGTCATGTCCTCTTCCGCCGACACTTGCACGGCGCGCTCGGGCGCCTTCTCGAAGATGCGCACGAGGCGGTGGTGCTTGGTCTTGCTCAGCGGCCGGCACTCGGCGACTTCAACCGTGTCGCCCTCGCGCGCCTCATTCTTTTCGTCGTGGGCGTGGAGGACGGTGCGGCGCTTGAGGTACTTGCCGTACTTGGCGTGCCGGGTCTGGAAGGAGACCACGACCTTGATCGTCTTGTCGCCCTTGTCCGATGCGACCACGCCCTGGATCGTCCGAAGGATGGGCCGATCGGCCGCGGGGGTATTCGTTTGGGTGTCCGCCATAATCGTTCTCACTTGCCAATCGCGCTTACGTGCCGCTCTTACTTGGCCTTCGCGGCCGCGCTCTTCTGTTCGTTTTCGCGCTGCCCCAAAACCGTCAGGATCCGCGCGATGTCCTTGCGGGTCTTGCCCAACTGGCTGGGGTCTTCGAGCTTCTCGGTCACCGCCTGGCTCCGCAGGTCAAACAAATGCCTGCGCCGGTCCGCCAACTCGTGCCGAAGCTGCTCGCTGTCTTTTTCTCGCATTTCTTTGGTTGTCATAATCGCTCAGTGCTGGGTGCTGAGTTCTGAGTGCTGAGTCGGATTCTTCCGAACTCAGCACTCAGCACTTAGCACTCAGAACTTCCTCATGCCACCGCATGGCGGCGGGAAACGAAACGCGTCCTTACCGGCATCTTGTGGGCCACGCGGGCCAGGGCGCGCTTGGCCGTCGGCTCGTCCACGCCGGTGATCTCGAACATGATCGTCCCGGGCTTCACGATGGCGACCCAGAACTCCGGCTCGCCTTTGCCCTTGCCCATACGGGTTTCCAGCGGCTTGGCCGAGACCGGCTTGTGCGGGAAGATCCGGATGAACACGCGGCCCTCGCGGCGGAGGAAGTGGCTGCACGCCACGCGGCCGGCCTCGATCTGCCGGGCCGTGATCCACGACGACTGCAACGACTGCAAGCCGTACTCGCCGAACGAAACCGTGTTCCCACGCGTTGCGTTGCCCTTCATCTTCCCGCGCTGACTTTTGCGGTACAAAACCCGCTTGGGCATCATTGGCATAAAAGCACCAAAACAGTTGCTGGTTACTAGTTGCTGGTTGCTGGTGATGACCGGCTGCCTTTACCAGCAACCGGCAACCAGCAACGGCTTATCGTCGTCCGCGCCGCACCGGCCCGCCGGGCCGCACGTCGGTTTCAAGGACTTCTTCGCCGTACATCCCGCGATAGATCCAAACCTTCACGCCGATCGTGCCGAAGGTGGTGAAGGCGATCGCGTAGCCGTAGTTCACGTCGGCCTGCAGGGTCGTCAACGGGACCGATCCGGTCGTGGCCTTTTCGTTGCGGGCGATTTCCGCCCCGCCCAAACGGCCGCTCACCGAGATCTTGATCCCCTTCGCGCCCGCCTGCATGGTCGAGTCCATCCGCATCTTGAGCACGCGGCGGAAGCTCGCCCGCTTCTTCAACTGCTCGGCCACGGCTTCCGCCACGAGCTGGGAGTTGAGGTCGGGGTTCTTGATCTCGATGACCTTGATCGGCGCGACTTTACGCTTGATCATGTCCTCGAGCTCTTCGCGGAGCTTGTCCACCTCGGCGCCCTTCGGGCCGATCACCAGGCCCGGCCGGGCGGTCTTGAGGGTGATCGTCACCTCTTCGCGGGTGCGCTCGATGAGGATGTCGCTCACCGCCGCGAATGGGGGCCGACGGTTGAGCTTGGCGTCGATCAGTCGGCGGACCTTGAAGTCCTCGACCAGGAAGTTTCCGAACGCCGCCTTGGGGGCGTACCACCGGGACTTCCAGTCTTCCGTGATCCCGACGCGAAAACCGGTTGGATTGACCTTTTGACCCATTTTTTTATCTCAGTTGCTGGTTACTGGTTGCTAGTTGCTGGTAGAGACAGTTGCCGGTCTTCACCAGCAACTAGCAACCAGTAACCAGCAACCCTCTTACTGTTCCCGCTCATCCACCGTCACCACCAGGTGGCTGGTGCGCTTCTTGATCGAGTATGCCTTACCGCGGTCCTTGGGCTGAAAACGTTTGACGACCGGGCCGGCATCGACCCAGGCCTTGGCGACGAACAGCGTGTTCCGCGGCGGGGCCTCGGTCTCATTGGCGTTGGCGACGGCGCTGCGGACGACCTTCTCGATCATCCCGCTCGCACGCTGCTTGGCGAACCGGAGCAGCGACAACGCATCATCCACGTTCCGCCCGCGGATCAGGTCCATGAGCAGCCGTGCCTTCCGCGGCGAGATACGGGCGAATTTGTGTGAAGCTTGAAAGGGCATTGTCGTACCTCAGGGTTCAGGGTTCGGGGTTTAGGGTTCAGTGGGAGGACGCATCCTGAACCCTGAACCCTGACCGCTGAACCCTCACATTACGCCGCTCCGGGGGTCGCGGCTTTGCGGCCGCTGTGGCCGCGGAACGTGCGGGTCGGGGAGAACTCGCCGAGCTTGTGCCCGACCATGTCCTCCTGCACGAACACGCGCAGGAACTTGTTCCCGTTGTGGACCTCGAACGTGTGGCCCACGAACTC
>JAQGHP010000056.1 GCA_028288775.1 Phycisphaerales bacterium
CTTCCCGCCCCCACCCCAGCCCACCCCCCGAGTACCGGAGGAGGGCGCCGAGGGATCATCGAACGTGTCACGCGCCAGCTCAGCATTGCTTCCCTCTTTCGTCCGCTCGCGTCCGCTCCGCCCCGCCGCTATCCTCTCCCGCCTTACTTCATGCGGGACGCGCGACTTCAATACCTTCTGACCTTCGCCATGCTGGGCACCGTGCTGCCGTACGCTTCCGTGTTCTTTCGGCAGGCGGGGCTCACGGACGCGCAGATCGGCTACGCGTACGCCATCTGGAGCCTCGCGGCGGTTCTCAGCCCCGCGGTCATCACGAGAATCGCCGACGGAAAAATCGACCCCCGCCGGCTGCTTACCCTGGCTTCCATCACCGCGGCGGCGAGCCTGCTGCTTCTGGGATTCACGCACGGGGTCGGTCCGGTCCTGTGCGTGTGGACGATCTACTGCCTGGCATCGGTGCTGCTCTTTCCTTTGCAGGACGGCATTCACTTCAGCCAGCAGCGCCGCCGGGGGGAAATGGGGGAGGCCGCCGTCCCCTATCACCTCGTCCGCGTGTGGGGGACGGTCGGGTATCTCGTCCCGAGCGTGGGGCTTTTCGCGTTCCTCCAGGCGGGCATGAATCTCCGCATCGTGCTGACGGCCGGGGCGGCGTTCGCGCTCCTGGCCGCGGCGCAGGCTACGCGGCTCATCGACCCCCGCTCCCACAACCCGCGTGAAGCCCAGGCGAAAGCGGATTCCGACCGCCAGATCCCGACGCTCGAGGCCGCGGCGGCGCTTCTGGGCCCACGGCTTCTCGCGTTCACCGCCGCGGTGGTTTTGATGGGCATGGCGTCGCAGATTTTTTCCGCCTTCTATCCCATCTATCTCACCGAGCGCGTGGGCTTGCCGCCCAAGTGGCTGGGCGTTGCGTCGGGGCTGGCCGTGACGGTGGAGGCGATGCTCATCTTTTCCTGCGGGCGGCTCGTTCGCGGCCTGGGTATCAAACGGCTGATGCTTCTGGCCATGGTTGTTACGATGGTCCGTTTCGGGCTGCTCGGGTTGTGGGCGACGGCGTGGGTGGCGATCGCGACGCAGGTACTTCACGGGCTCATGGTGATGTCAACGAGCGTGCTGCCGCAGTCGGTCATTGACGACAATGCGGGCGACCGCTTCCGTCACTCGATGCAGGGCGTGTTCGTCATGCTCGGCAACGGCGGACAGGTCGTCGCCAGCCTCGTGGCGGGAAGAATTGCGGGGCAGGGCCTGGGCCGATTATTTTTCTGCGCCGCGGCCTTGTGCGCAGCCGCCGCGGGGTTGATCCTGCTCGGGTTTCGCGAGCCGGCGCGGGCCCGGCCGGTGGTCCTTGAAACGAGCGGGATTCTGCCCGGTACGGTTTGATGAGGGTCCGCCGGGCGGAGTCGTCTTTTTTTTCTGCATACAACACGCGAGGTGCGGCCTATGGCCATTATTTCCGCCGACAAGGCGAAGGCTGAATATGACGTGGTGATCGTGGGCTCCGGCGCGGGGGGCGGGCAGTCGGCATACACGCTTACGCTCGCGGGGCTCAAGTGCCTCATGCTCGAGGCGGGGCGCAGCTACGACCCGGTGAACGAAACACCGATGTTCAACACGCACGACCAGGCCCCGCTCATGGGCAACCCGACCCCCGACAAGCCCTTCGGCTTTTTCGATGCCACGGTGGGCGGCGGATGGAAAGTGCCCGGCGAGCCGTACACGAGCGTTCACGCCACACCCCAGGAAGAATTCAAATGGTGGCGCCCCCGCATGCTCGGCGGGCGGACCAACCACTGGGGCCGCATCTCCCTCCGCAATGGCGAATACGATCTCAAACCCCGCTCGCGCGACGGGCTGGGTTTCGACTGGCCCATCGGCTACGCCGACGTCGATCCGTATTACACGAAAGTGGAAATGCTTATTGGCGTGTACGGCACGAACGAGGGATTGGAGAACACGCCAGATTCTCCGCCGGGCGTATTGCTGCCGGCCCCCAAGGGCCGCGCGGCGGAATTGCTGGCGCAGAAGCACGGGAAAAAGCTGGGCATCCCCATCATCTCGATCCACCGCGCCGTGCTCACCAAGCACCAGGATTACAAAACTATTCCCGCCAAGCTGCATCCGGGAAATGCCTGGGCGCAGCGGATCGTCGCCGAGTCGATGGCGGAGCGCTCGGCCTGTTTCTGGGCGACGGATTGCGGCCGCGGGTGCAATGTCCGGGCGAATTATCAATCTACGACCGTTCACCTTCCCCCCGCACTGGCAACGGGAAATCTCGACATCATTCCCAACGCGCATGTGCGCGAAGTGCTCGTCGGTAAAGACGGTAAGGCGACCGGAATCAGCTTCATCGACAAAACCACCGGCAAGACGGTCGAGGTAAAGGGCAAGGCCGTCATCCTCGCGGCAGGAGCCTGCGAGACGGTGCGCATCCTGCTCAACTCCAAAAGCAATGCCTTCCCCAACGGCGTTGCCAACTCCAGCGGGCTCGTCGGCAAGTACATCATGGACACGGTCGGGTCGAGTCTTCAGGGGCACGTTCCGGCGCTCGAGAATTTGCCGCCGCACAATGAGGACGGCGCGGGCGGCGACCATTTCTATTCGCCCTGGTGGCTCTACAAAGAGCAGAAGGCCGGCAAGCTGAATTTTGCCCGCGGCTACCACATCGAGCTGGGCGGCTCGCGCTACATGCCTGGCGGCAATAACCCGGTGCCCGAGGACATAACCCGCGGCAGTTACGGAAAGAAGTTCAAGGAAGACGCCCGCCGTTATTACGGATCGTTTGTCGGCTTCTATTCTCGCGGCGAAATGATCCCCAACGAAAATTGCTTCGCCGATCTGGACCCCAAGGTAAAAGACCAATGGGGCATCCCTGTCCTGCGCTTCCACTGGAAATGGAGCGACCACGAAACCAACCAGGCCGCCCACGCGGAGACGACGTTCGCGCAGCTCATCGAAGCGATGGGCGGTACTGTCCGCGACGACCCCCACGCCAAACGCGGCCACAACCTGGAAAACCCGGGAAAAATCATCCACGAAGTCGGCGGCGCGATCATCGGCGACGACGCGAAGAAATCCGTCTGCAACGCGTACAACCAGACGTGGGACGTGAAGAACCTGTTCCTCTGCGACGGCGCGCCCTTCGCGTCCAACGCCGACAAAAACCCGACCCTGACGATCATGGCCCTGGCCTGGCGGGCGTGCGATTACCTGGCCGCCGAGGCGAAGAAAGGAAACCTGTGAGCAACCCCGATCAACCCGTGGACGTAAGCATTTCCGGCCGCGTGACGCGGCGCGAGGCGATGCAATGGGTGATGGCCGCCGTGGCTGTTTCCGCATTGCCGCCGACGGCGCGGCGAGGGAACGCGTTCGCCCAAGCCGCGGGCTCAATTCCAGCAGCCCCGCCGGCCAAGGGCTACGGCGTCGATCCGAAGCTCGTCACGCCCCATCAGCCCGGCGCGTTCTGGCCGCTCACGTTCACCGATGCCCAGCTGGCGACCGTGACGGCGCTGGCGGATGTCATCATTCCGAAAGACGATCTAGGCCCCGCGGCCAGCACCGTCGGCGTTCCCGCGATGATCGACGAATGGATCTCCGCCCCCTACCCGCAGCAGCAAGGCGATCGGCCGGTGATCCTCGAAGGCCTGATATGGCTTGAAGCAGAATCACAGAAGCGCTTCGCGGCCCCGTTCGCAAAGCTCAAGACGGAACAGGCCCACGCGATCTGCGACGACATCTGTTTCGCCCCCACGGCCAAGCCGGAATTCCGCAAGGCTTCGGATTTCTTCAACCGTTTCCGCTCCCTGTGCGCCTCCGCATATTACGCCACGCCCGCCGGCTGGAAGGCGATCGGCTACGTCGGCAACGTCGCCCTCGAAAGCTTCGACGGCCCCCCCGCCGAGGTGCTTGAAAAACTCGGTGTGACGCAGACGGTGGTATAGCAACGGCCTTGCGGAAAACCGCGAAGCCGCGAAGCGCGCGAAGGCAGCCGCGAAGAAATACGGGGTATCGCCACGTGCGCGTCCTGCGCTGAACGCGAGAAAGCACCGATAGGATTAGGAGAATGAAACGCCTTATTCTCGCCGCCGTCGTCTTCTTGATCCTGTCGAGCCTTGTGATAGCAGTGTGGGCCCTGCGAAGTTTCTCGCTCTCGCCCGATACAAGCATCGACCACTATCCGCGAGTACTTCGAACCCTGCGATGCGACGGTTGGCCGTACAGAGCCCATGGCCCGTCATCCATCCCGGCTGCGGCGACTGGGGTTCAATTCTTCTATCAGCGTTCATGGGGACAAGGCGCCACGGAGCTTGAAATTCGATTCATTCTCCCATCGGATCAAGTTGATGCTATTGAGCGTGGGCTCTCCCCACAAAAAATTGCGGCCCCGCCCCCAACTGGAACATGGCCGATGATGCGCCCCATCGCGCCGGGTTTCCATCCGATCGTGTTGGGCGCCGCCACAACTTCCAACGGCAACAAAGGCCACAGCCACGGTGTGGCAATCAACAAGGCAACCGGCGAGATTATTTATTGGGCGGAGGAGTGGTAGGTCTGCGGCGCAATGCCATGCAGATTGCCGCGCGGTGCAGGTTCGGCTCTGCCGAACGTTATTGCTATTCCGTGGCACGTGCGGCCCGCCCGTGGGCGGCGGTACTCCGTCGCGTTGGCATGTACTCAGGCCAGGAAAGCAAGAGCTGAGCGACTCTTCGCACCCATGCCGCACAGGTCGCTGCGCTCGGCTTTTTTCGACCCGGGTACGAATCGAACGTCACGGAGTACCGCGACCCTGGGCGAGCCGCCCATGCCACTACATGGAGAATCGTGACCCAGGCGGGCTGCCCATGCCACGGAAGGCGCAAGTTGTTCGGCCCTCCCGCCCCGTGACCGTAGGCGCGCAATCCGGTACGCTAGAATCTGTGATGGAAGATCAATTGCGGCCATTCAATTCCCTCTACTCCCACGGCTACGCCCGCGTGGCGGTGTGTGTGCCGCGGGTGAAAGTCGCCGAGCCGGCGTTTAACGCCGAGCGGACGCTGGTGCTGGCGCAGCAGGCGGATGCCGACAAGGCGGTGCTGGCCCTGTTTCCCGAGATGGGGCTGTCGGCGTATTCGAACGACGATCTGTTTCACCAGGACGCGCTGCTCGACGCCACCGAAGCCGCCCTTGGCCGCATCGTGCAGGAGAGCACGCCGCTCGTGGCCATCCTGGTCGTCGGGGCACCGTTACGGTTTGAGAACAAACTCTTCAACTGCGCCGTTGTCATTCAGGGCGGCCGCATTCTGGGCGTCGTGCCCAAGAGCTACCTGCCCAACTACCGCGAGTTTTACGAGCGCCGGCAGTTCGCCCCCGCTTCCGCGGCGACCCTTCGCGACGTGCGGCTGCTCGGGCAGGATGCGCCGTTCGGGCCGGACATCATTTACGAAGCTGCGGACCTCGAAGGCTTCGCGCTGCACGTGGAAATCTGCGAAGACGTGTGGATGCCCATTCCGCCTTCGACGTGGGGGGCGATGGCCGGGGCGACCGTGCTGGCGAATTTATCGGCCAGCAACATCACCATCGGAAAGGCCGCGTACCGGCGCGAACTGTGCGCCGCGCAGTCTGGCAAGTGTGTTGCGGCGTATCTCTACACTGCCGCGGGGCAGGGCGAATCGACCACCGACCTCGCGTGGGACGGCCACGCGATGGTCTACGAAAACGGGAATTTGCTCGCCGAGTCGCAGCGGTTTGCCGATTCCGAGCAGCGCATCACCGCCGACATCGACCTTGATCGCCTGCGGCAGGAGCGGATGCGCTGGACCACCCTTACCGATTCCGCATCTATCTATCGCGAAAAACTCGCCGGGTTTCGTCGCGTGCGGTTCGACCTGATGTCCCCGCTGGGCGAGGTCCCCTTGCGGCGGGCGGTGCAGCGGTTCCCCTACGTCCCGCACGACCCGAAAAAATGGGACGACCGCTGCTCGGAAACCTACGAGATCCAGGTGTCGGGCCTGCGCAAGCGGCTGGAATCCACGGGCATCAAGAAGCTCGTGATCGGAGTTTCGGGCGGGCTTGATTCGACACACGCGCTGATCGTCTGTTGCCGCACAATGGACAGGCTGGGCCTGCCGCGGGGCAACGTGCTCGCGTACACGATGCCCGGGTTTGCTACGAGCGAAAAGACGAAATCGAACGCGTGGAAGGTGATGCGGGCACTGGGCGTGTCGGCCGAGGAAATCGACATCCGCCCGTCGTGCCTGCAAATGCTCAAGGACATAAGCCACCCCTTCTCGCGCGGGGAGCCGGTGCATGATGTGACATTTGAAAACGTGCAGGCCGGCGAGCGCACGAGCCACCTCTTCCGCCTTGCCAACAAGAATGGCGGCCTCGTCGTCGGCACGGGAGACCTTTCCGAACTCGCCCTCGGCTGGAACACCTACGGCGTGGGCGATCAGATGTCGCACTACAACGTCAACGCCTCCGTCCCAAAGACGCTCATCCAACACCTGGTTCGCTGGGAAACCCAACGCGGCGAATTCTCCCAGGAGACGCGCACGGTCCTCCGCGAAATCCTCGAGACTGCCATCTCCCCCGAGCTGGTGCCCGAGACCGGCGACGGCAAGGCGCAGCACAGCGAAGACACGGTCGGGCCGTACGAATTGCAGGACTTCAACCTTTATTACATCACCCGCTACGGCTTTCGCCCGAGCAAGGTGGCGTTCCTCGCCCACAATGCGTGGGGCGACCGGAACCATGACGATTGGCCGCCCGGCTATCCGGAGGCTGGCCGCAACGAATACGACCTAGCCGCGATAAAGAAGTGGCTGGGCGTATTCCTGCACCGCTTCTTCGCGCTCAGCCAATTCAAGCGCTCGGCAATGCCCAACGCGCCGAAGGTAGGTTCCGGTGGATCGCTGTCGCCGCGGGGTGATTGGCGCGCCCCCAGCGACGCGAGTGCGCAGGTATGGTTGGAGGAGTTGGAGAAGAACGTGCCGGGAGCGGGGGCGAAGAAATGATGAATGATCAATGATGAATGATCAATGATGAATGGTAGCGGCGACTTCGTTCCAACCATCCAGCCCGTAGGGTGCCGAGGTGCTTCTCCCTCTCCCGCTACTCGTGGGAGAGGGCAGGGGTGAGGGGCCGAGCGTGAACTTGTGCGATTCACCATGTAGGGTGGGAGTACTCGCCCACCATTTGACTCAAGCGGCCGACGAACGGTGGGCGAGTAC
>JAQGHP010000075.1 GCA_028288775.1 Phycisphaerales bacterium
CGGCCACGCAGACCATCGACGTCCGCACGCTCACCAGCCAGGAGACCGACGCGGACACGGTCTTGCGCGTCTTCGATGCCAGCGGCACGCAGATCGGCTCCAACGACAACATTGACCCCACCACCACCGCCAGCGAGGTGAAATTCGCAGTGCGGGCCGGGGACGTGTACTTCATCGGCGTGGACGGTGCGGGCACGAGCGCGACGAGCTATGACCCGCTCACCGGCCTCAGTGCCGGGGACGGGAGCACGGGAAATTATGGGATCACCCTCTCAGTCGCGGTCGCGGCGTTCTCCGTGACGGATGCGACTCCCGTTCCCGCGTTCAACGGGAGCACGGCGATCTTTACCGTGACGCTCGACCAGCCGCTCACCACCGCCGCGACCGTGGACTTCACCACCGCCGACGGCTCCGCCTTCGCCGGCGTCGATTACACCGCCACCAGCGGCACGCTGACCTTCGCGCCAGGCGTCACCAGCATGACGATCTCCGTGCCGGTCCTCCCCGATGCCGCGGCGACGGGCACGCGCAACTTCAAGTTCACTCTCTCCAACCCCGTCGGTGCCAACCTCTCCGCGACCAACGCCTTCGGCACCATTAACGAAATACCCGTCACGACCCGGACGATGAACGGCGGCAAGCCGCTGGTCTACCACGACTCGGCGGGCCGGCCCGTCTCCCTCCTGCTCACCGGCCCGGGCACCATCACCGCGGTGTACATCAGCGGGTCGCCCGACCCCGTCCGCATCACTCTCGACAACACGACCGGCGCATCGGTCTTCACGATCCGCGCTTCCGCCACGACCGTCGCCGATATAGTCGTAAATGGCTCGCTGGGCACGCTCAACGCCCGCACCACCAACCTCACCGGCGGCCTGAGCGTCAGCGGCTCATTGGGCCGCCTCCAACTGGCGGATGTCAACGGCGGATTTGGCGGCCGCTCCATCAGCATCGGCGCAGCCGCGGGGCCAATGATGGTGCTCCTGGGCAACGTCACCAACGAAAGCTTCTCGACCCCGGGTTCGGTCAGTTCGCTAACCGCCAAGAGCTGGATTAACAACGGCGAAGCCTCGGTCACGATCTCCGCCGCGTCGATCGGCCCGATGAAGATCGGCGGCGATTTAGGTGCGTCGATTATCACCGGGTCCATGGGCATGACGAAAGTCGCCGGCGAACTGGCCTCGGGCATCTGGACCGTCCGCGGCGCAGGGGCCGGACTCAACGTAATCGGCTCGATCGCGTCGGGCTGGACGGCCACTTTCGCCGGAGCGATGGGAATGGTGAAGCTCGGGATCGACGACGGTTCGCTGACCGCGTCATCGATCAAGGCGCTCAAGATCGTTGGCGATGCCTCCAACGCCGCCATCAACATCACCAGCGGCTCGGGCGTCGTGCTGGGCAGCCTGACGGTCGGCGGCACCGTCAACAACTCGCAATTCCGCACAGTCGGCAGCATCGGGAAGGTCACGATCGGCTCATTCCTGAACAGCCTCCTCTTCGCCGGCGTGAACGATGGCCTGAGCGTGCTCCCCGCCGTCGCTACGGATTTGGTCGCCCCCTCGTCCATCGCCAGCTTCCAGGTAAAGGGCGGCGACGGCACGTTCGCCTTCGCGAACTCCAATGTGGCCGCCTCCGCCATCGGCGCGGTAAAGATCAAGGCCGCCAACCCGAGCAACGCCGGCAAGAAATTCGGCTTCGCCGCCAAAACGCTGGGCGCGTTCAGCAACGTCCCCATCCTCAAATGGAACAACTCACAGGCGGTAAGCCTGCTGGTGCCGGATGGCGATTTGGTGATCCGGTTGCTGGTGTGAGACGGTGCGAGGTCGTGAAACGTGCGTCTCAAACGTGGGAATGAAATGTGAAGACGTCAAACGTGAGAAGACTCTGCCAGCCGAAGTCTTCTCACGTTTCACGTCTTCACGTTTCAGACGCATGTTACATACGCACGATTGATGCGCACCTACGTTCCCCCAACTCATAGCGGCAATTTCGCGGACGGCAGGAATCCGTGTTGTTCGCGGCCGATGTTGCCGTCGAACTTCTTGGTGGACTTGTAGAGCTCCAGGTGGCCGTCGCCCGCGGTTTGGGCGCAGCGGTCGCGGAGGGCTTGCATCTGCTTCTCATCCAGCGGCTTGAACCCGCGCGCGACCGCCAGGTTCTGGTGCAGCACGGCCAATGAGTCGATTCCGCTGATGGTGGTCGCGACCGGGAGGCTCATTGCGTAGTGCAGCGCTTCCTGCGCGGTCACTGGCGCGTCGATGATCCCCGGGCCCCCGCCGCACAGGCTCTTCATTCCCAGCACGGCCATTCCCCGCCGGTTCACTTCCGGCACCACCTGCCTTTCGAAGCTGCGGTAGGTCGCGTCGAAGCAGTTGAGCGGCATCTGCGCGGTGTCGAAGGCGTAGCCGTAGGAGAGCATTTTGAGATGGATTTGCGGGTCCTTGTGCCCGGTGAATCCGACGAAACGGGTCTTTCCCTGCTTCTTCGCCTCGTCGAGCGCCTCGACCACGCCGCCCTTGGCGAAGTGGCGGTCGGGGTCATTGAAGTAAACGACTTCGTGAATCTGCCAGAGGTCGAGGTGGTCGGTCTTGAGGCGCTTGAGCGACTCCTCAAGCTGCGTCATGGCCACTTTCTTGTCGCGGCCATGGGTGCAGACCTTGGTCATGAGGAATGCCTTGTCGCGCCGGCCGGCGAGCGCCTCGCCCATCCATTGCTCGCTTTTGCCGTCGTGGTATTCCCAGGCGTTGTCGAAGAAGTTGACGCCCGCGTCCATCGCCTCGGCGACAATCTGCTTGGCTTCGTCGAGCGTCGGCGCGTCGCCCAGGGTGTACCCGCCAATGCCGATGGCGGAAACCTTTGCCCCGGTTTTCCCCAGGGTCCTGTGCGGCACGGGCTCGGTGTTCGCGTTGGACGAAGTTGGGGTCGCGGGCTCCGCTGCGCTCGCGCGCCCGCCGACGGCCACCCCCGCCGCGAACATCGCCGCGCCCTGCAGGAAACCGCGCCGGCCGGGAGTCGGGCCACAATATTCGGTGTTGTGATATTGCTCTAGCATGCCAACCTGCCCTTTCGTCCGTGGCATGGGCGGCCCGCCCATGGACCTCGCGGCTACTGCCGCAAATCATGGGCGGGCCGCCCATGCCACGGCAGCGTTCAATGCGGCGTCGCTCCCGCGGCGTTCTCGAACATGTCCTGCACTTCCTTCTGCGTGGGGTCGAGTGGATACCCGTGCGGCAGGCGCGCCTGCGGGTTGTCGAACCGGAGCGTGGTCTTGTACAACTCAAAATGCGCGTCCCCCGCCGCCGGGGCGCAGCGGGCGCGCAGGTCGTCCATCTCCTTCGCGCTCATCGGCTGAAAGTTCCGCGCGGTCTTCACGTTCTCGCGCAGCATATCGAGCGAATCCATCCCGCTGATCGTCGTCGCCACCGGAAGGCTCATCGCGTACCGCAGCATCTCCTCGGCCTTTACCAGCCCCTGCTTGACTGGATCGGAGGTGCCGCACATCGGCTTCATCCCGAGCACCGCGATCCCCCGGCGATTGGCTTCGGGCAGGACAACTTTCTCGAAGCTCGTGTGGAACCCGTGGTCGATCGGATTGAGCGGCATCTGCACCGAATCGAACGGGTAGTCCATCTGGATCATCCGCAGGTGCGTCGCGGGCTCCTTGTGCCCGGTGAACCCGACGAAACGGACTTTGCCCTGTTTTTTCGCCTGGTCGAGCGCCTCGAGCACGCCGCCCTTGCGGTAGGCGAGATCGGGGTCGTTGTCGAAGGCGATGCCGTGAATCTGCCAGAGGTCGAGGTGATCGGTCTGAAGTCGGACGAGCGACTGCTCGAGCATGTCCATCGCGAGCGCGGCGTCGCGGCCGTGGGTGCAGACTTTCGTCATCAGAAAGACCTTGTCGCGCCGCCCCGCGAGGCCTCGGCCAAGCCAATTCTCGCTCTTGCCATTGTGGTATTCCCAGCAGTTGTCGAAGAAGGTGATCCCTGCATCGACGGCTTCGTGGACGAGGGCGATGGCCTCCTCCACGGTCTTCAGGTCGCCCAGATGATGCCCGCCAACGCCCAGCGCCGAGATTTTCGCGTCCGCCCGGCCGAACTGCCGCAGGGGAATGCCGCCGGCCGCGGGCTCGGGAGGTTTGGGCGTGCCCGGCCCGGGCACCGAAGCCGCCGGCTGCGCCCCGGCGTGCGCGCTCATCGCGAGGCCAACCCCCAGCGCTCCCGCCGACTTGAGAAACTCCCGACGGTCCGATCCGTCCCGGCCGGATTCTGGTGTTGGCTGGCTCATGCACTCCTCGCAATCGGCTAGGGAGGGCGCCGACGCACTTACCGCGGGACCATCCCCAACACGAGTCCGAGCCTATCGGCGGGCGCGCGAACGCGCCTAGCACTAAAACTCAAACGCATGAGTGAATTCGAAGCGAGGTGAACAATGCGGGGAGGCAGCACCTACATCGTGTCCGTCTGGCACAAAGACCACAGAGGCCACAAAGAGCACAAAGAAATGCGGGAGGGGTTCGAATTCCCGCTGTGTTCTTTGTGGTCTCTGTGCCCTCTCCGTGATTTGCAGACGTGGCAGTACAAGGAGCGTCGAATCCCACGGGAGGTAGCGCTATTGCCGGTGTGTCATGGCCCGGCGGACTTCGCGCTCAATTTCCTTGCGCTTGATGGTGTCGCGCTTGTCGTGCTGTTGTTTGCCGCGGGCGACGCCCAGCTCGAGCTTGGCCCGGCCGTCCTTGAAATAGATGGCCAGGGGGATGAGCGTAGTGGCCTTCACGCTTGTCTGGTCGACCAATTTCTTGATCTCGCGCTTGTGGACCAGGAGCTTGCGGTCCCGCTTGGGCTCGTGGTTGTAGACGATCGCGGCTTTCTCGTATGGGTCGATGTGCGCGCCGTGCAGGATCAGCTCGCCGTTGTCGATGCTGGCCCAGGAGTCCTGCAACTGCGCACGGCCGGCGCGCAGCGACTTGACCTCGCTGCCGACGAGCATCATGCCGCATTCGATCTTGGCGGTGATGAAATAGTCGTGCAGCGCCTTGCGGTTGGCGATGCGGGGTGCGAGGTTTTCCTTGCGCTTGCCAGCCATACAGACCCAATGCTAAGCGCGAAAGCGGCGGCGGGAAAGGGATAAGGTTCGCCGAAAGAGAAGAACGGCCCATGCGACGGGGAGAAGGCAGGCGTACATGAGCCACTCGGCAGCGTTCTTTTGGTGGGGAATGACCGCGGGCCCCTGTGGAAATTGTTGAGTCGAGCTTTGAGACATAGTTGTCAGGGCTTCGCGCCGTTTGCGGTGGGAGGGGCGAATGCAAAGAGCAAAAACTCAAAACTTAAAATGCGGAGCGGCGGGAGGGTGGACCTTCGGTCCGACCGCTACGCGGTGAGGGGAATCCGCCATAGTTCATTTTGACTTTTGCATTTTGCCTTCAATTCTTCCTCTGCATACTGCCCTCTGCCTACCGCCTACTTTCTCCTCACATATCCTTCTCCATCGACGTATTCCTCCTCCGCACGGCCTTGTCGGCCTCTTCAAAAGCTTCATCCTGCTTGATGGACCCCCGGTCCAATTCGTTCCAGATGTTCATCAGCTCCTGCCCCGCGCCGCTGAGCCCGGCTTGATTCAGCGCGTCCTTGTCGGACTGCGCGCCCAGGTCGAGGATCGCGCCAAGGCGCTCCTGGTACATGTCCTGGCTCACCGCGTCGTCCTCGATCCACTGGCTGATCTTGGCGACGTCCTTGTCGGTGAGGTTCAGGCGGCCCAGTGCCCGCCCGCCTTCGTTGTTTTCCTTGACCATCCGCAGGCGGCTGACGGTCATCAGCTCCTTGCTGCGCAGGTTCAGCTCGCGGGCGCTCATGAGCTGTTCCTGGGTCTTGAGCTCGAAATCCTGCGCCAGCGCCTTGCGCAGCTCGGGGGACTTCTGCGTCGCGCCTTGTTGGAAGATCTTTTGCTTGTCTTCGCTGATCTGCCCGATTTTTTTGAACAGGCGATCGCGGTGCTTGGTCAACAGGATCTCCTCCTTGCGGAGCTCCTGCCGATTCAGCTCGCTGAGCGTCTTTTTGTGGCCGAAGATTCTGTCGATTAGGGCCATGCGTGCGTCCGGTTACGAACCATCCATGCAGCCCCGGAGGGGCGTAAGACCTTAGCCCACGGCGCAAGCCGTGGGACGAAAATTGCGGATGCGATCAGCCCCGGAGCGGCGTAAGAGGCGTGGAATTCCGAGCGGACTTCGGAATTGACGCTTCTTACGCCTCTCCGGGGCTATTTCGTTTCTTTGTCCTTTTCCCACGGCTCGCGCCAGTGGGCTAAATTCTGTCGCCCCTCCGGGGCTGAATGCGGAGGCAAACCCGTTCGGTGTTGGCATTCATCCCGCCTCGGGCTCAACGCGACGCGCCGGCCCACTTGACGGCTCGGCGGGCTTGGCATCGCGTTGGGCCGCAGTGCCGGCGGTGCGGGTGGGCTGTTTTTCGGTGAGCCTCGGTTCGGCCCCCGCCGCGGTTTCCTTGGCTTCTTCGCCACCGCCGGTCTCTCGTTCCAGTTCGTCGAACAGCGCCTTCTCCTCGTCGCTCATGCCCGAGGTCGCGATCTGGCCGACCGAGCTGGCCAGCTCGGTGTTCGCCTCCAGCTCGGCGAGCATTTCCTCAGCCTTCACCGCGTCCTCGGTGATCTCGTCCGTGTCCGGGAGCTTGGCCGCGTTCCCTTGCTGGACCAGCTCCAGGTTGTGAACGTGCGTGCTCACGACGTTCACCTGCTGGTTGAGCACCTGGAGCAGTTGCTGGCGGCGCTCGAGGTCCTTGCGGAGTTGCAAAAGCTGGCTTGTGACGCGGCGTTTGGTGATCGATCCCGCGGCTTCCTTGAATTGCTGCTTGAGCGCCGCTTCCTGTTGCTCGAGCGCGCTCATGTCTTCGTACGCGCGGTCGCGCTGCTGGCTGAGGGCGGTCTTGCGCTCGGAGAGGAAGGAGATCTTCTTTTCGGTTTCGCCCTTGCGGGCGAACAGTGTTCGGACTTTATCGATCAGCCCCATGGAACCTCCCGAATCCGCCTGCGCCGGCCCGCCGGCCAGCGGGGCCGAGCCTTCGCGGAATAGCACCATCCGCCCGTCGAGGCGCTTGGCCGACATGCCCGGGTTCAGCCGGGCGTAATTCTTGATCTCCGCTTCGACGAGTTGGATGGGGAGCTGGGTCTTGGCGGCGAGCTTGTCGGTGGCGATGCCACTGGTCAGCAGGTCCACCTTGTTTTGTTCGATGGCGTCGCGCACGCGCTGGTGCTTTTCCTCTTCGGCCTCGGGGTCGAAGAGGTCGGCGACTGCCTTGGTCTCGGCGGGGCCAGTCGCAGTCCACCCGCCCGCCCCGTTGGGCTCGACGAGAATAACCGTCCGCTCCGCCCGCCGCTCGGCGAGTTCGTGGGCTTCGAGCGTGAAGCCGCTCGTGGACGCGAGCACCACGGTCACCGGCACGCCGCCCAGCGAAGGCGGCATGGAGGCCAG
>JAQGHP010000079.1 GCA_028288775.1 Phycisphaerales bacterium
CAGCCCTGGAGGGGCGTAAGAACTTAGCCCACGGCGTGAGCCGTGGGAAAAACAGCAAACCGAAATACCCAGCCCCGGAGGGGCGTAAGAAGCGCGGGAATCCCAGGCGGTGTCGGATTCTCGCGAGTCGCATTTATTGAGATAGCAGTCAGAGCCGGCCGTGTCGGCCCGGTCGGACCGAAGGTCCGTTCCGCACGATCGCGCGGGTTTCGTGCGAGCACCTCACCCGCCAGTCCCGCGCTTCTTTCGCCCTCCGAGGCTGGTTCGTTGCATCCACTATTTTCCCACGGCTCGCGCCGTGGGCTAAGGTCTTACGCCCCTCCAGGGTTCCGTCATCACACGCCCTTCGTCTGCTCCGCCCCGGCAGTGGTCAGTTGCTGGGCCATCGTGTGCGAATACGCCGTGCCGCGCCATTCCACCTTTTTCGTCACGCACATGCGCAGCGCACGCAACAGGATCATCAGCACCATCGGACCCGCCACCGGAAACATCAGCGCATTGCGGCGGGGGTTGCCGCTCCAGAAATAAACGACGCCAAGGAGGCACGTCATCGTCACCCAATGCGCCAGGCCGCCCGCCAGCCAGGCCAGGCCGCCCCAGCCCCATAGAAGGTTGGCCGCGGGATGCGCCATGCGCCACGCGCCCCAGCCGATCGCGGCGTATGCGCTGAAACAGCAGAAGATGAGTACGAACACCGCCGCCAATACCGTCCATGGGCTGCCCACGCGCGCCGAATAGTAAATGCGGCTCCAGCCGCGGAAGATCGCGCCGAGGCTGCTGTACATGCGGACGGAGCAGAACTCGTTGCCCCACGACACCCGCGGCCGCATATCGGAGACCTTCATCAGCCGGGCGAACTCGACGTCTTCGCAGTAGCGGTCGCGGACGGTTTCATGCCCGCCGATGGCGTCGTACCCGGAGCGGCTCATGAGCATGAATTGCCCGTTGGCGAAGGCCACTCGCTTCACGCGGCTGTTGTTGTTGAACGCGATGAGGTACATCGTCGACGCGGTGCCCGCCGCCAGCGGCACCAGCAGGCTTTCCCAGATCGTGTGACTTTCGAGCCGCGGCAGGAGGCTGAGCAGATCGAATTCCTTGCGCAGCACGACCGACATCGCGACCGCGAGCGCATCTTTTTCGAGGATGACGTCGCTGTCCACGAACAGCAGCCAACCTCCCGTGGCGTGGCGCTGGCCGGTCCAGAGGGCGTTATTCTTGCCAGTCCATCCTGGAGCGGGCGACTGCGTCACGTGTACCACGCGCAGCCGCGGGTTGGCCGCGGCCATCTCGTCCATCACCGCGCCGGTTTCGTCCGTACTGCGGTCGTCGATCGCGATAACCTCGAAGTCCGGGTAGTCCTGGTCGAGGGCCGATTCGAGGCAGGCGCGGATGCGCTGCCCTTCGTCTTTTGCGGGAATCAGGATGCTGACCCGCGGCGGCTTTCCCTTGATGGGGTGCGGCGGGCGGTGCATCAGCATCATCCGCCGACGCCCGGCGAACATGCCCACGCCATACAAAACCCAGAGCACGGGCCCGATCATCAGGTAGAGCAGGAGGAGAATGAGTTCGAACGAAAAATGCATGTGCTCGCAGCAGGAAGGATTAGCCGCTTGAGCCCGCTACGTCAACCGGACCCGATCTTCGCAAGAATCTTCGATGCGCCGTTGCCGACGGCGGCGCTACAGGCGTAACCTACGATAGGCGCGTTGATGGAAGGCAACCTCGACATCCTCCGCGACATATGCACCGAAAAACGCGGCATAGACTGCGAGATTCTCGAGGCGGTGGTCGTGCTCGCGATCGAGATCGCCCGCGAAGGGCGTGAGGGGCGGAAGATCGGCTCGCTGTTCATCGTGGGCGACGTTGAAGAAGTGTTGCGGCACTCCAAGGAATTGATCCTAGACCCGCTCGCCGGCCACCCGGATGAGCTGAAAAAAGTTACCAGCCACGACATGCGGGAGACGGTCAAGGAGTTGGCGCAGCTCGACGGCGCGTTCATCGTTTCCAACGAGGGAATCGTCGTCTCCGCCTGCCGCTTCATCGACGCCAGCGCCGAGGGCATCCGGCTGCCGCTGGGCCTTGGCAGCCGGCACATGGCCGCGGCGTCGATCACCAAGTGTACGCGCGCGGTGGGCGTGGTGGTTTCGGAGACGTCGATCGTTCGCATCTTCGACGACGGGGAACTCATTTCCGAAATTCTGCCCGAGCTCTACATCTTCAGCCGCTACAGCCTGCACCTGTCAGGCCCCTACTCCGAATCCACACAAAACCAGGTGCGCGTGGTGAGCAAGGCGGAATAGACTGCGGTATGGAAAACCGCGAAGCCGCGAAGTCGGACGCGAAGAAGAGAAAGCGGAAATACAAAACGCCGAGGCCGCCAAGGGGCAAAGAACGCAAAGAAATTTCTTAACCTTGGCGTTCTTTGCCCCTTAGCGGCCTTGGCGCGAATCTTCGTACTTCCCCCCCACAGCAACCGTCTCAGCACGCCATCGTCGCAATTTCCTGGAAGCGTTCTTTAAGATCAAAATACAGCTTGTCGTAAGTGCGATAATGACAGTCGTAGAGGGCGGCGGCTTTTTTATTGGGGGTGATTTTTGCGGTCTGTTTGATGGATGCCTTGCACGCCTGCTCGACTCCGTCCCACACTCCGGTGCCCACGCCGGCCAGCAGGGCGACGCCGTAGGCGGGGCCTTCGGAGGCGTTGGTGAGGACGAGGGGGAGCTTGTAGATGTCGGCCTGGAGTTGCCGCCAGAAGGCGCTGCGGGCCCCACCGCCGCTGGCGCGGACTTGGGTGGCGGGGATGTTCATCCCGCGGACGATCTCCAGCGCATCGCGCATGCCGAAGGTGACGCCTTCCATGACGGAGCGGATGAGCATGTCGCGCGTGGAGCGGCTGGTGAGCCCGATCCATCCGCCGCGGGCGTATGGGTCGGGGTGTGGGCAGCGCTCGCCGGTGAGATACGGCAGGAAGAACAACCCCTCCGACCCCGCCGGCGCGCGCTCGGCTTCCGCCACGAGCAGTTCATACGGATCGATCTTCTTCTTTTTCGCCAAGGCCGTTTCATTCGCGCCCAGTTGGTTGCGCAGCCATTGGAAGCTCCCCCCCGCCGACAGCATGCATCCGAAGACGCACCACTTGCCCGGCACCGCGTGGCACATGGTATGGACGCGGCCCTTGGGGTCGCGCGTGGGCGTGTCGCTGTGCGCGAAGACGACGCCGCTGGTGCCCAGCGTCGCGCTGATGACGCCCGACATGACGATGCCGTTGCCGACCGCGCCTGCGGCTTGGTCGCCCGCGCCGCCGACGACCGGCACGCCTTCCTTTAGCCCCAACGCGGCCGCCCCTTCCTTGCTCAGCACGCCGGTGATTTCCGGGGATTCGTGCAGCCGGGGGAGCAGCGCGCGGTCGATCTCCAACAGCCCGAGCAGCTTGTCCGACCACACGCGGTTAACCACGTCCAGCAGCAGCGTACCGCTGGCGTCGCTGACTTCGGTGGCATACTCGCGAGTCATGCGGAAGCGGATGTAATCCTTGGGGAGAAGGATGTGTTTGGTCTTCGCGTATATCTTCGGTTCCTTCTCGCGGACCCACAGGATTTTTGGCGCCGTGAAGCCGGTGAGGGCGGGATTGGCGACCAGCTCGATCAGCGCCTCGCGCCCGCCGGCCTTCTGCTCGATCTCCCTGCACTGCTCGGCGGTGCGCTGGTCATTCCAGAGCAGGGCCGGCCGCAGCGCCTGCGTGGAATCCCCGAGAAAAACGCTGCCGTGCATCTGCCCCGAGAGTCCGATGGCCGACACGTCCGCCGACTTGATCTTCGCCTTCTTCACGACCGCCTTGGTCGCGGCGACGGTTGCCTTCCACCAATCCTCGGGGTTCTGCTCCGACCACCCGGGCTTGGGCGAGGAGATCGGGTGCTCCGCCATGGCGGTGGCGAGGACTTTTCCGTCTTCGTCGCAGAGAAGGGTCTTGGTTCCGCTGGTCCCGATGTCGATGCCGAGCAGGTATGCCATGGCCGGTTGGTCTCCCGAAAGTGCAAAAGGGTTGAGCGAGACATTCTGCGCCGGACGCGCGGGGAAGCAAGGGGAGCCAGCGGAGCGCGTGCGTCTTCACGGGACGCTCCCGCGTGGGGGATCCAACCGGTTTCATTTTTCGGATGACTTCGGAGCCGGGCCGTGCCGGCCCGGTCGCAGCGTTGCTCCGTCTGGCTCCCTCTCCCTCGTACTCGGGGGAGAGGGCAGGGGTGAGGGGCCGGGCGTGAAGTTGTGTGATTCGCAAGAGGGCCATGTAGGGTGGGCGTACTCGCCCACCATTTGACACTCAAGCAGTGGACGAACGGTGGGCGAGTACGCCCACCCTACATGATTCGGAATTCCGCGCAGCTCGACGTCCCGCCCCTCACCCTAACCCTCTCCCCCGAGTACGAGGGAGAGGGGACCGGAGAGGCCGATCGCGCTGGAGCCGGAGAACATCTACTCATCAATGACTCAGGGTGCAACAGTCGCGGATGGAACTGTCAAAGGCGGTGAGATTATGAAGCGCTCTCGCACGCCGCGATGTTAGAATCGGTACGCGGCACCTACGAACCGCGCACGTTTCGTTTTTGTGGTGCAGGCTTTCAGCCTGCATTTGCAGCCTGAAGGGCTGCATCACAAGCGCGTGTTTGCGCACGTTCACTTCGACGTGGAGACGCCCATGCAAACCTTCCCCCTCGTCAGCCTCACGGTCAAAACCCACTCGCGCAGCGAGATGATCGACGTCACCGACCGCGTGCGGCAGGCGGTCACCCAGGCGGGAATCGCCGACGGAATGGCCCTCGTCTACGTCCCCCACACCACCGCCGCGGCGACGATCAATGAGAACGCCGACCCCGACGTCCGCCACGACATGCTCCGCAAGCTCGACTCCCTCATCCCCAAGGACGAAATTTATTACCGCCACGGAGAAGGCAACAGCGACAGCCATGTAAAGACCTCGCTCGTCGGCAACAGCGTAACGGTCCTCGTGGAAAACGGACGGCTGGTCCTGGGGACGTGGCAGGGAATCTACTTCTGCGAGTTCGACGGCCCGCGGCAGCGGACCATGCACGTCAAGGTCGTACGCTTCTCCGGGGGAACGGCATAGGCCGCGGGAGATCTGACTTTCGCTCCGTTCTCACACGTTTGGCCAGGGTTCCGCCACACACCGCGTTGCGATTTCATTGCCCATTTTTGGCCAAGTGCCAAAAGTGGGGCAATCATGGGCAATAATGGGCAATGGCGAAATTTAAGCTTCCATAAGATGCTTCAATAAAATGGCTTACAAGCGGGCCCTGAAGGCGTTCTTGGACAGTGTAGATCGTATTGCAAGTGTTTTTACTTATATACAGGAATGAGCAAAAGTGCGCCTGAACATGGCGCAAGTGTCGCCTTATCAATATTTTACAGGAAAATTTCGTGAAGGATATCCGGCGATTCTCATTGCCCATGGGTTGCCCATCCATTGCCCATAAACGCCAAATGGGGCAGTGGGAGCGGGGATATTTCATTTAGAGGAGCCGGATTTCCCGCCGCCGCCGACTTCAGTTAGCCGCACGGAGTGAAACAGGAACTCACCTTCGTAGGCGCCCAGACCAAGGACGCCGTCGCCGATGCCCCATACCGGCTTGCAGAGGCCCAGGTCGGAATAGTTCGTGACGTAATGGGTCACGACGGCCCCGTTGACCCGGACGGTGACCGAGCGGTTGCGCACTTCGCACACGACCACCGTACGTTCGCCGTTCTTGATGACCTGCGGGAATTTCTGGGTCGTCGGATTCGCGTTGGCACGCTTGTCATCGACCACATCGAGTCCGCAGATGGTGTTGGCCCACCCACCCTGAACGGCCAGGAAAGTATGTCCGCCGTGCGAAACGATTTCCCCGACGCACTCGTCCCCCATGACCCGCGTAAACTCGACTCTCAGATCGTATTCCTCGGGCGGCTGATACCGGATCCGGATGCTCGCCTCGCGGACAGCCGCGCTTTGGCCGGAGAGCACTGAGCCGTTCATCTTCCACGTCCCCTTTACCGTATCACGCGCCGGGTCGATCAATTTCAGCAGATCGACCGTCCGGTGCGTCCCCTTCGCCTCGGCATCCACCAGCAGCCGCTGGACCTCATCCGAAGCGTGTTTCGCCTTGAGCTTGTCGGCGTCCTCGGCGGTGTGAATCTTGAGGAACTGGGCGTAACACGCATCCGCCCGCTCCAAGGCCAACGCCTTGATCGAATCAGAGGCCTTGGCCGCCTGTGCCGCGTGCCACTCGGCCAGGTCGATCAGTTCCGGCTCGCCCAGGTCCGCCGGGTCCTTGGCGGC
>JAQGHP010000099.1 GCA_028288775.1 Phycisphaerales bacterium
TCCGCGAAGAGGCGGCGATGTACTATCACCGCTACCTCAGCCTGTTCGTACTGGAAGAATTCGGCGGAGTCGTGCGCGACACCGACCGCAACCTCCGCGTGATCGAGATGTGCGGGCAGTTCGCCGAGGACGAGCAGGACCAGCTGATCCTTGAGCAGTACCGTCCGTACATCACGATGATGAACGCGCGGGCGCGGGCGTCGATTCAGTTTAAGGACGAGAAGTACGCCGAGGCATTGAAGGCGGTGGACCAGGGCCTGGCGAGCATCAAGGAATTTTTCGAGCGGTTCGGCCAGGAGGAGGCGTACGCGCATTCCAATGAAGTGCGCGTGCTCAAGCGCTTTGCCAAGGAGATCCGCCGCAAGCTGCCGGTCGATCCGATGCAGCGGCTCCAGCGGAAGCTGGACAAGGCCGTGAAGAACGAGGAGTACGAGGAAGCTGCCCGGCTGCGCGACAAGATGACCGCGCTGGGCGGCAAGTCCAACCCCGGCGAAAGCGCCAAACAAATCAGCTAAAGCCCGATGGAGTCGGGCCTGGAGCAGCGCGCGATGGAATACCGCCTGGGAACGGCGGGCTTCGGATACCGCGAGTGGGTCGGCGCCTTCTATCCCCGCGATTTGAAGGCGACCGACTATCTCGCATTTTACTCGCAGTATTTTGATACGGTAGAGCTCGATACGACTTTTCACGCCACGCCCCCCGCGGAGCTGGTCGCGCGGTGGAAATCCGTCACGCCGGAGGGCTTCCGGTTTTCGGTCAAGACCCCCGCCGCCATTACGCATGGCAACCGGATCGACGAGCAGGCCGCGCCGATGCTCTGGTTCCTCGAGACGATGCGCGGGCTCGAGAATAAGCTGGGCGTGGTGCTGCTGCAATTTCCGCCGGGCTTCACTTTCGAGCAATTCGGCCGGCTGTCGACCTTCCTTTCCCACCTTCCGAAGGACGTGCGGTTCGCCGTTGAGTTTCGACACCCGTCATGGCTGCGTGATGAGACGACCGCGCTGTTGCGCTCCGCCCGCGTCGCGTGGGCGGTCGGCGATTACGATACGACAGTTCTTCCCGTGCGCGTGACAGCGGATTTTCTTTACATCCGCTGGATCGGTGTTCACGGGCGCTTCGGACATCTGGACCATGAGCAGATCGACGTGGACGAGCGGCTGCAGTGGTGGAAGACGCAATTCGAACGCACGCCGCGTGCGGTGAAGAGCGTGTGGGGGATCGTCAACAACGATTTCACGGGATACGCGATCGGCACGTGCAACCGGATGAAGCGGTTGCTGGGCCTCGCGGCGCGCGAGCCGCAGGCTGCGGAGCGGGGCGAGCTGTTCGGCTGAGCGGCGGGCTCTGCAATTTCCGGCGGATTTGCGCATACAGCGGAATATTGCTCATGCCCGTCATGCCGCCCCCGCCGCATCCGACAGTGTGACGCGGGGCAGCGCAACGTATATTGCAATTAGATCATGACGGGTGATTTCTGGCCGGGATCGGGGGCGCGAAATTTTTTTTCCTCCCTTGTCGAATTGTGCTTGATTCATCGTGCCCCGCACTTATAGTCCGCCCGTCCATGCGAGTGGGCACGGCTGGGTAGTGGTCGTGGCAATCTGTATCACACGCTTCCGCTACAAGTGAGGTCGGGTAAGGTGCGACGCCTGCACTTTTGCAGGATTCTGCCATCGCTCCCCCTCACATAATGAGCATGTCGAACGGGCACCTTCCGCGCCTCCGGGCGCAAGGGCACCGCAGCCCGCCAATCGACGTTCCGCTCTGACAGAGCCGTTTTTGTCCTGACATCCTGGGTTTGTACCTCCTGGTTGTCATTCCCGGCCTCGGCCGTAATCGTGGAAGGAGCGCCCGTGCCCCAGCGTTGTTTAACTGGGAGTCCCGCCGGACTGTCCCGTCGTTCGCCCAAGTCCCGCGACGTTTCCCGCCGCTCGCGCGGCGCAGCAAGGTCGGCAACGGTCCGCAAGGCCGTCGCCCCCGTCATCGAAAACCTCGAAGGCCGTCAGCTTCTCAGCGCCTCCTGGATCTCCAACGGAGTGCTCACCCTTCAGGGAAACGCCACCGGAAACAACGGCCTGATCGTCGACTACGCCAGCAACGGCCAGCTCATGGTCACCTGCGACGGCGGCGGCCTCTATGCCAACCCGTCGAGCGTCACGCGCATCAACATCATCGGTGGCAACGGCAACGACAAAGTCTGGATCAACGGAAAAATCACCATCCCCGCCACCATCACAACCTACGGGGGCACGGACGACATCAACGCCGGGGGTGGCAACGACACCATCACCGTCGGCGACGGGAACAGTTGGATCGACGGCCGCGGCGGCAATGACGTCATCAAGGCCGGCAACGGCGCGAACGTCATCTATGGCGACAACGGCAACGACTCCATCACCGTCGGCAACGGCGCAGATAAAATCTGGGGTGAAAACGACAACGACACCATCATCACCGGTTCGGGCAACAGCACCATCGATGCCGGACCGGGCAACGATTCCGTCGTCGCGGGCGCGGGCAATAACCTCGTCTACGGCCAGGGCGGCAACGACACGCTTGTCACCGGCGCGGGCTACGACACGCTCTACGGCGGCGGCGGTTACAACGTCCTTCACGGCGCGACCACCAAGACCATCTACCCCGACCTCAACGGGATGGACACTGCCCCCGCAGGCAGCGTCGCGTCCAGCGCCCCGCCGCCCAGCGCGGGCGGCAGCTCAGGTGGACTCACGGTCGGCGGAGTCAGCGCCAACGATGACACAGTCATCGGTTCCAACGGCGGCGACTCCACCGCGCCCAAGCCCGTTATCGTGCTGATCGGAAAGACCGGCATCGGCCCGCACACTGTCTTCGTTCACGCACTCAACTCGACGCTGGGCGCTGGCACCCCGCTGACCGCCAATTACCAGTGGACTTTCGGCGACCCGTCGGGCACCTACAACTCGCTCGTCGGCTGGAACGCCGCCCACACGTACAACAACCCGGGCACGTACACCATCACGCTGAAGATCACCAACCAGTCGGGCAAGACGCGGACGTTGACGACGACGGTTTCGGTTACCGCCGACACCCGCCGCACGATCTATGTGGATACGAAGGGCTCCGACCTGAACACCGGCCTCTCGCCCACGAGCCCCATCAAGACGGTGGACCGCGCCATCGCGCTGCTGGGCTCGAACACGCGCCTGCTGTTTCACGCGGGAGAAGTCTTTAACGTCGATATGGGCATGTCGCTCCCCTTCCACGACGTGCTCATCGGCTCCTACGCGGGAGGCGCGGGCATCGCTAACCCCGTGCTCAATCGCGTCACGGGGACGGGCACCAGCATCCTGAGCATGTTCAACAATTCGAGCCAGATCGTGATCCAGGATCTCACGCTCGATTCGATGTGGAAGCCCGTGGGCGTGATCGCCGAGAAGATGCCCGCCGATGGAATCTTTCCCGCCGGCGTCAACATCACCATCCGCCGAATTCAATTCCTCAACCTCGACGTCGCCGTCGATTGCGACCGCAGCCCCGACGGCACTATCGTGCAGGACTGCACCGCGCCGCTCGCCACAGGTCTCCGCGGCGTGTTCATCTGGGGCCAGGGCGCGGACCAGGTATATCTGGGCAACACGGTCGCCAACTCGACGCGCGAGCACATCATCCGCACCGTGCAGGTGGACCGCGAGCTGATCGCCTACAACCACCTCACCAACCTCGACCGCCGACCGCTGGGCGACGCCCTCGACTACAACAAAGGCACGGTAGATGTACACCGCGGCACCTACGCCTACGTCGCCGATAATTGGCTCTACGGCGGCGAGCTGCGGGCCGGCCCTCGCGTGGGCCCGGGCACCGTCCCTGGCGACACCACCGAGTGGACGGTCTTCGACGGCAACCACACGTTCGGCCACGAGGTGCAGGTCTACCCCGGCACCTACCACCTGATGATCCGCAACAACGTCATCAGCATGGACAGCAACTCGTGCATTTCG
>JAQGHP010000123.1 GCA_028288775.1 Phycisphaerales bacterium
GGGGTCGATCGCATCCAACTGCTCGCCAGTCAGATGGCGCTCCAGCACGGTATCGCACGCGACCGTCTCGGTGTCGCCATGCTTCCACTGGGATTGGAGCCGGCCGATTTCCTCCTCCACGATATCCACCGTCACGCGCCCGCCCGCCGCGAGCGTGGCCATCCGTGTGACCGCGGCGTTCAGGTCGCGGAAGTTGCCGGGCCAGGTGGCCTCGGGAGAGGTGGCGAAGCGCAGAAAACGCTCGCGCGCCTCGCGGCTGAAGGTCACATTCACGCCCTGCTTACGCGCGAACTGCTCCAGCTCGTATTGGAGATTGGGCTCGATGTCCTCTCGCCGGTCGCGCAGGCTCGGCAATTCGAAAGTCCAGAGGTTGATGCGGGCCAGAAGGTCTTCGCGGAACCGCCCCTCGCGCACCGCCGCGGCCAGGTCGCAATTGGTCCCGGCGATGAGCTGAAACTCGCTCGCCGCCTCCTTGTCGGAGCCGACGGGGAGGAACCGCTTTTCCTCCAGCGCCCGCAGGAGCATCGCCTGCTCGTCGGGGCCAAGCTCGCCCGCCTCGTCGAGGAAGAGCAATCCGCCGTCGGCCGCACGGAGCAATCCCGGGCGGTCGGACACCGCGCCGGTGAACGCGCCCTTGCGGTGGCCAAAGAGGGCCGACATCGCGCCGTCTCCGCGGATCGTCGCACAGTTGACTTCAACGAACGCGCCGGAGACTTGCCTGCGGGCTTTCTTTAGTTCGTAGATTCTCCGCGCCAGGTGCGACTTGCCCGCGCCGGTTTTTCCCATCAGCAGGATCGGCGCTTTCGACGCGATCGCCACGCGCTCGATGCGCTCGATCAGGCGGTTGAACTGCTCGCTCTTGGTTTCGATGCCGCTCTTGAGGATCGACGCGCTTTCCTGCCGCTCCTGGGCGAAGCGCGAGGCGAGGCCGTCGTACTTCGACAGGTCCAAATCCACCACGCCAAACGTCCCCGGCCCGCTCCCCCACCGGCCCGGCGGCGCGGTTTGGATCAGCTTCCCCGGAAAGTAATTCGCCTCCGTCAGCAGGAACAAGCAGATCTGCGCCACGTGCGTGCCGGTGGTGATGTGGACGAGGTACTCCTCCTCGTCCACGTTGAACGGGTACGACCGGGCGAACTCGTGGAGCGCGCCATACACGTCCTGAAAATCCCACGCGTCCTTGAAGTGCATCGCGTGCGTCCGCACCTGCGTTTCGGGCGACACCGTCCGCAAGTCCCCGGCGATCTGCTCCTGCAACGCCGCGAACTTCGGGTCGCACAGCAGCTCGAAACGATGCACCAGCAAATCCTCATGCTGACACAGCGCCACCGTCGGCCGCCAGCGCGTCCAGCGGTCGGACCCCTTGCCCTGATCGAGCATCGGACCCAGTAAGCCGATCACCACCTGCCGTTTTGCGTGCATGATGGAATTCTAACAATTTATCCTGGATTCTAAATATTGCCCCATCGCAGCCGCCGGGATCTCGCATCATTGCCCCCGCATTGTATGTCTCAAATACCGTATTTTAAACGACTTACGTTCAACGCTGCCGCACGCTCGCGGCCCGTGGCACGCCCCATGCTTTATTGCCTCCCGTAACCAACAGGAGTGTACGATGGCAAGCAAGACCCTTTTCCAGTCCCTCCGCGGCATGCTGCTCCCCGCCGCCAACACGCGCAACGAAGCGGGCGGCCTCGCTTATACGCTGCCGCCCAAGCACGCCCTCGCGCAGTACGCCGCGACCGGCTGCTTGAACGCGACGTTCTACGCCTCCGCGGATGAGCAGCTCGCGACCGTGCTCGAACTGTGCAAGCAGGTCGAGCCCGAGTTCATCGCCCGCACCGCCCTCTACGCGCGGTCCAAGGGGTACATGAAGGATCTGCCGGCCTTGCTGTGCGCGGTGCTGGCATCCCGCGGCCCGGGCCTGCTCGCCGAGGTGTTCGACCGGGTGATCGACGATGCGAAGATGCTCCGCAATTTCGTGCAAATCATCCGCTCGGGCGTCACCGGCCGCAAGAGCCTTGGAACGTTGCCCAAGCGCCTCGTGCTCCAGTGGTTCGAGGCCCGGGACGACGCGGCGATCTTCCGCGCCTCCGTCGGCAACGACCCGTCGCTGGCGGACGTGATCAAGATGGTTCACCCGAAGCCCCAGACCAAGGGCCGCGAGGCCTTGTTCGGCTACCTCATCGGCCGGCCGCACAACGCGGCCGACCTGCCGGAGATCGTCATGCAATACGAAGCCTTCAAGGCGCAGACCGCGACGCTTGTGCCGGACGTGCCGTTCCAGATGCTCACCAGCCTCCCGCTGAGCGAAGCAAACTGGAAGGACATCGCCCGCAACGCGCCCTGGCAGATGACGCGGATGAACCTTAACACGTTCGCCCGTCATGGCGTCTTCGCGGACGCCGAGCTGACCCGGCTCATCGCCGACCGCCTGCGCAACCCGGAACTGATCGTGAAGGCAAAGGTCTTCCCGTACCAGCTCATGGTCGCGTACACGACGGTGGATGCCGAGGTTCCGCAGATCGTGCGCGAAGCGCTGCAGGACGCGATGGAGGTTGCGATCTCCAACGTGCCACGTGTGAAGGGGGACGTGTACGTGTTCGTGGACGTCTCCGGCTCGATGCAGTCGCCGGTGACCGGCCACCGGACCGGTTCGACGACTGCCGTGCGGTGCCTTGACGCCGCGGCGCTTCTCGCCGCGTCGATCGTGCGGCAGAACCCGCACGCGACGGTTCTGCCGTTCAGCGACGACGTGGTCTACGCGACGCTCAACCCGCGCGATAGCGTGATGAGCAACGCGAAGCTGCTGGCGTCGCTGCCGTCGGGCGGCACGAACTGCTCCGCGCCGTTGAAGGAACTCAACCGCCGGAATCTTCGCCAAGGGCTCGAGCCGATCCTGGTGTACGTGTCGGACAACCAGTCGTGGATCGATTCGCCGCTGAATGCCCGCGGCCAGGCGACCGCGACGATGAAGGAGTGGTCGGCGTTTAAGGCCCGCAACCCGTCGGCGAAGATGGTCTGCATCGACATCCAGCCGTACGGCACCGTGCAGGCCCAGGACCGCCCCGACGTCCTGAACATCGGCGGCTTCTCCGACCGCGTCTTCGACGTAATCGCCAAGTTCGCGGACGGCACGCTGGGCGCAGACCACTGGGTCGGCGTGATCGAGGCGATGGCGATTTGAGGAGGAAGTAGGCAGTAGGCAGAAGACAGACTGGTAAGGATGCCCGGAAACATTCGGAGCCGGGCCGTGTCGGCCCGGTCGGAGCGAAGCTCCGAAGTACGCCCTCTCCCTCGTACCCGGGGGAGAGGGTTGGGGTGAGGGGCGGAGTGCCCGAGTTGCGCTTACATTGCGATCGGCGCATCCTCACGCCCGGCCCCTC
>JAQGHP010000152.1 GCA_028288775.1 Phycisphaerales bacterium
TGGGCAAGGACGACCGTTTCGAGGTCGTCACCTTCAACGTGCAGCCCGCGACGCTCTTCCGCCAGCTCACCTCCGCGGATGATGCGAGCAAATCCAAGGCAGCCGCGTTCCTCGCCTCCCAGGAAGCTCGCGGCGGCACCGTCCTCCACTCGGCCATCACCACCGCCTACAAGTACAACGACCCCGCCCGCGCCCTCAACGTCGTAATCCTCAGCGACGGCCTCACCGAGCAGGAAGAGCGCGGCGGCCTCGTCCGCCTGATCCGCGAGCGGCCGACCAATTCGCGCGTGTTCTGCATTGGCGTCGGCAACGACGTGGACCGCGGCCTGCTCCAGCAGATCGCGGACGAGACGGGCGGCCTCGCCGCGTTCCTCTCGCAGCAGGACGATCTCGCACGGCAGGCCGGCGCATTTCGCCGCAAGCTCACGCGGCCGGTGATGACCGACCTGGCCTTCGATTTCCAAGGCGCGGACGTCTACGACTTGCAGCCCGCGCCGCAGAAACTCCCCTCCCTCTATCACGGCAGCCCGCTGGTCGTGTACGGCCGCTACCGCGGCGCGGGCCCCGCGAAGATCACGGTACACGGCAAGATCGGCGACAAGCCCGTCGAGCAAACCGTGCCGCTGGATTTCCCCAAGGAAGACGACAGGAACCCCGAGGTCGAGCGGATGTGGGCATGGAAGAAGATCGACCGCCTGCTCAACGGCCCCGAGGGCTCGCGCTCTTCCTCCATCGACGAAGTCGTGCGGCTGGGCGAGACCTACTCCATCGCCAGCGAATATACCTCCTTCATCGTGCTGGAGAACGACAACGAATACGCCCGCTGGAAGATCACCCAGCGCAACGCCTTCCGCCTTGCCCGCGACCGCGACGCCCAGCAACAGGTCGCGACGCAGCTTCAAGCGCTGCGGGAAAAGGCCGCCGCCGATCTTGGCCCCGCGCTGCCCGAAAAGTCCGGAGGCGCGCCGGTAGCCGCATCGCCCGTCGGAGCGCCGACGGCGAATCCCGCGGACGCGCCGCAATCCCCCGCGTCCGGTGCGCCGCTCGATCTGCCGCAGGGCACGACTCCCGCGTCCCGGCATGATGGTTCCGTCAACCCCGCCGTCCACCCCAACAGCCAGGACGTCAACGTCGGCTCACCCGGCTCCGGCGGCGGCGCGATCGATCCCCTCAGCGGCGCGATCGTCCTCGCCCTGGGCGCCATCGCCCTCACCACCTGCATCCGGGCAAGGGGGTCCCGGAAGCTGGCGGCGTAGCTGCGCCCCCGCACCGCCCCACGGCGGGACGCCGAAAGACGTCCCGCCGTTTTGACCCGTCGTCGTGGCACGGGTTTCCAACCCGTGCTAGGTGTGCAGGAAAATTAGAGCCTCTCAACGACTAACGCACCTTGCACGGGTTGAAAACCCGTGCCACGGTGCAGCCTCAAGCCAACGCTTCCATGCAGGAGCACCCATGGGTTTCCCCGCACGTACACAATCCTTCGGCATTCCCGTGGTCACCCTTTGCGCGAGCCTCGCCGCGTGCGTGACCTTCGCTCTTTCAAATATTTCCTCACTCCTCCAATACGACGTCGCCGGCATTCGTCATGGGCAACTCTGGCGACTGCTGACCTGCCACTTCACACACTTCTCCCCTTCGCACCTCTTCTGGTCCGGCCTCGCCTTCCTCGTCCTCGGCGCGATCTGCGAACTGCGCGACGCGACACGCTTCCTCGTCTGCGGCCTTAGTTCGGCCCTGCTGATTTCCCTGTCGCTATGGTGGATGCTTCCCGCCGTGACGACCTACCGCGGCCTCAGCGGCATCGACTCCGCCCTTTTCACGCTCGCTGCCGTGACGATTTTCCGCGACAGCCGCCGCGAAGGACGACGCGGGACGGTCTTGCTGGTGATGGCGACCCTCATCGCGTTCGCTGGCAAGATCGTCTTCGAGTTTTGCACCGATCGGTGCGTGTTCGTAAGCAATTCCGCCGGCTTTGCACCGGTTCCACTTGCTCACCTTATAGGCGCGATCATCGGTGCGGCGTGGGGTATTCTCAGCGTTCGCGAATCCCCGGGGCGTTCCGGTCCCCTCTCCCTCGTACTCGGGGGTGACGGTTAGGGTGAGGGGCGGAATGTCGAGTTGCGCCGAATTCCGAATCAAGTAGGGTGGGTGTACCCGCCCACCGTTTCCCTGCACCACCAATGCGCGAGTGAAAATGGTGGGCGAGTACACCCACCCTACATTGAGTTTTTCCTGCCTGTTCCTCTGTGCCCTTTGTGGCCTCTGTGCTCTCTATGATGGGATCTTCGTTTCGGCATTCGGATTTTCCGACCCGCCCCGATACCATGCGGAAGCCATGCCCGAACCCCTCGGCAGTCTTTGCATCGTCCTGCACGCCCACCTCCCCTACGTGCTTCACCACGGCACCCACCCGCACGGCGAAGCCTGGCTCTACGAGGCCGCGGCGGAGACGTATCTGCCGCTGCTCGATGCCATCGGCGAAGTTGCACTGCACCGCGCACGGCCGGGCGTTACTGTCGGCCTTACTCCGGTGCTGCTCGAGCAACTGGCCCACGAACGATTCAAGACCGGGTTCATCGCGTACTTGAAAGAACGGGCCGAACATGCCAACCGCGACCGTGCCGAGTTCGAGCGGGCGGGCGAGGCGCATTTCGCCACGCTCGCAGAGCGGTGGGAGAAGTGGTACGCGGGGAAGCTGGCGCATTTTGAGCGCATCGGCCGCGACATTCCGGGACAGTTCGCGGCACGCTGGCGCGAGGGGCATATTCAGATTCTCACCAGCAACGCCACGCATGCCTACATGCCGCTGCTGCTGACCGATCAGTGCCTTCGGGCGCAGATGTCCGCGGGGACGAGCGTGAGTGAAAAACATTTGGGCGCGAAGTCTCGCGGCATGTGGCTGCCGGAATGCGCTTATCGCCCGGCGTGTGGTCGCTGGAAACCCGCCGTGCTGTACGACGACCCGCGGCCGCGCACGGGATTGGAAACCTTCATCGCCGGTGCGGGCATCGACCACTTCATCGTTGACACACCGCTGATCGCCAGCGGCCAGCCGCTGGGTACTTTCGAGCACGGCGACTTCCGGGCCGTCAGCGAAGCGCAGATCTACTGGGACAAGCAGCGCGCGTGGCGCAACCCCCTCGAACCCGTCGGCGTCGCCAGCGGCCCCGAGCGCCCCGCCTGCTTCGCCCTCGCCCGCCATCCCCGCGCCAGCGAGCAGGTCTGGAGCGGGATCATCGGCTACCCCGGCTCCGGCGAATATCTCGAATTCCATCGTAAGCATGGCGACCGCGGCCTCCGCTACCACCGCGTCACCGACACCCAGGTTCCCCTCGACCAAAAGCAGCCGTACCACCCCGAAGACACCTTCGCCAAGCTCTATCAACACTCGCAGCACTTTTGCAACATCGTGCGCGAAGCGCTCGCCGAGCATCATCGCGCCACCGGCCGGCCCGGCGTGGTCGTCGCGCCGTTTGACGCCGAGCTCTTTGGCCACTGGTGGTTTGAAGGTCCGCAGTTCCTCCGCGACGTGCTCTTTACCCTTAACCGCGACCAGTCGGTGCAGCTTCTCACCGCGCAGGAAGTATTGGAGCGGCATCCCCCCGACAAAGTCATGCGCCTCCCCGAAGGGAGCTGGGGCAAGGACGGCAACCACAGCGTCTGGCTCAACGAGCAATCCAAATGGATCTGGGAAGCCGAGTACCGCGCCGAAGGCCGCATGCTCAAGCTGCTGCACGAACTGCCCTGGCGAACGAACGCCCGCGTGAAGGAAATGATGCAACGCGCCGGCCGCCAACTACTGCTGCTCCAGGCGAGCGATTGGCCGTTCGTGGTGCATTCCGGCGGCGCAGTCGATTACGGCATGCAACGCTTCGCTGGGCACGCCACCCGTTTCGATCGGCTGACTAGTATCGCAACGGATATTGCGTCCGGAGGGTCGGTCAACGCGGTTCAACAAACCGAAATCGCCGAGGCGGACACACACGACGACGTCTTCCCTGAAATAGATTTGAGCTGGTGGGAATGACGATCATCCCCGGGCGATGACGGTCAAATGCATGGCCCGGCGCACGCGGAAACCAGCTTTCTTGTAGACGGAAATGGCGGGGTTTTCGGCAAAAACGTGCAGAATCGGGACGCGCGACTGCTCGAAAATCCGGGCGGCCACCGAGGAGACCAGCGCGTGGCCGTACCCGCGCCCGCGGTATTCCGGGTGGGTGCAGACCGCGCTGACTTCGGTGAATCGGTCCAGCGCTAGCCGCTCGCCCGCCATCGCGACCAGCCGCCCGTCAGCGGATCGTATCCCGAGATAGCGGCCCATCTCGATCGTCCGCGGCAGAAACGGCCCGGGCTCGGTCGCGGCCGTCAGCGCCAACATCTCGGGCACATCTGCGTCGCGAAGTGCGTGAAATTCCCCCGCGGGCGGAGCCGTCTCCGCGTCGCAAATCATCTGTTGCATCCATCCCGTTTTTTTGACCTGCCATCCGCCCGGCACTTCAACGGGCTCGGGGGTGAAAAGTGCAACTGCCTCGTTGGGTCCGACCAACGCGGACATGTCCGCGAACGCCTCGGGCGTTGACTTTTCCAACGCCGCCAGCGGCGAAACGTCGCTCGGGTACCGCCGGGCCAGACCATTCGACCGCGCCAACGACCCATGCCCCGTCGTCAATGCCGACCAGATTGGATAATCGAGCGATGCAAAATCCGTCACACCCATCTCCCATTTCGCCGGCGTCCATTCTCATGCCGGCAAGAGCCTGCGCCGTGCCGATCGCCGAATGCCGTACATGGCGAGCACCATCCTAGGGCACCAATGGAGGTGGAGCGCGAAGGAGAACAGCAGGAGGGGAAAAAGGTGGTCCGTTTGAAAGCGCGGCGGATCATCCCCAGAAGCTTTGCAGTTGTTCCTTGTCGGCGACGCCCAGGGGGAATTTCTTGCTGAGCGGATGGTCGGCGATGCCCGCGTACTGCCGCAGGGCAAGGTGGATATGCTCGGGGCGCACGCGGATGCCGGTGTCCTTGTTGCAGGCCAGGGTTTTCGAATCGAGCGGGACGTGCAACTGCTTCTCATCGGTCGCGCCGATGACGCGGTTGCCGCGGATGTTGGGCCCAAGGAACATGGCAGAGCCGATGGACCAATGGTCCTTGCCGTTGCCCTGGTTGTACGTCGGCGTGCGGCCCATCTCGCTCTGGATGACCACGACGAGCTTCTCGCGAATCTTCAGCGCCTCGGCCCGGCGAAGAACGTAAGCGATCCCGGCGAGGAACTCGGGGATGAGCTTCATCTGGTCCACGTCATTGTTGGCGTGGCTGTCGAACTGGCCGATGTTGAGGTTCGCCGATACGCAAACGCCGGCCTTGAAGGAGGCGAGTGCGATCTCGGCCTGCTGCGCCAGACGCTCCTTGGGGGCTTCCTTGGGAATAAAAGGGGTGATGCGCTGAAGCGCCTTCGAGTTCACCTGCGCCGCGTAGAGCATGTTTTCGGCGCGTTCCTGTCGGGGCAGTCGTGCCGGCCCGCTCGCCTGATCCGGTGCGGAAGCCCCGCGCGATTCGTTCTCCTCGCGCAGCGCCTGCTCGATGCGCGAGAGGGCGAAATCGTCGTGATAGGGGGATCGCTCATTCCCATCGATGCCGTCCGCGTTGGCGATCTTTTGCAGCGACGGCAGATACGGGACGCGCGACATCGCCACCACGTTGCCCGTGGCCGAGTAGTTGCCGAAGGTCAGAAACGACAGCGGGCAGGTCGGCCCTTTGCACGCCGCGACCAGTGCCGCGAACGTCGGGTACGCCATGCTGTCGAGCTTGCCCGTCGCCATGTAGCGCGCGCCGGGGGAATGGTTGTTCACCGAGTAGTCGAGCCCGTTGAGCACCAGCAATTCGTCGCCGAACTCTTTGTAAAAATCCTCATTGCTCATCCCCTCCTTGATCTGCTTCGCGGTGGGCGCGAACTTATGTTGTCCCTTGGTGAGGATGTCGCCTTCTTTGTAGAGGCGATTGATCTCGTTGATGCCCTTGGGGTCCATCAGGTAGGTGGTATCCCACCCGCCCGAGGCATTGAACACGATGTAGTACGGCCCGTCGTACGGCGGTTCTTCCTTCGTCGCCGCCCGGAGCAACGACGAAACCCCGCCGGGGCACGCGAGGCCCAAGCCGACCAGGCCGCAGAGTTTGAGGAAATCGCGTCTCATGTTGCTCGTTTACCTCGTCAAGCGGATACATCATGCGCAAGCGTCGAAATCGGAGGATAAGGCGTCATGCCCAGAGCCTCCGCAATTTTTCCTCGCGCTCGTCGGCATGCGCAAACTCCCATTCCATTCGGGCTTCCTGGTCTTGTGTCCACGCCTCGCGTTCCCCAGCGGTAAAGATGAGCGGTTCGAGCGAGTCATACCACTTGAGCCAAGCGGCGATTCCTTCGGGCGAATTATCCCAATCGACTGCCATGTGGTTCTCACCATGCGAGGGCGAATCATTCGTAGAGAAATTCGTGCCGGCGGAGCAGATACGTGATCACGGCACGCCACGCGCGCACGGTGTATTTCGGGTCGGGGACGGGATGGAGCAGGCCCTGGCGGCCGAACCAGTTTTCTTCCTTCCCGATCTCCTTGCGCTCCGCCGCGTCGGCCACGATGCCGGCGAAGAGTTTGAACGTGCGGTCCACCTCGGGTGAATCGGGCGCGTCGAAACGGCCCAGCACACGTTCATGCAAATGGACGATCGCCCGGCGGATCTTCGCGTCCGTCTCGGGCGAAGAGCCGGGAACGTCGTCCGGCTCGACGTCGGGGAAGAGTCGGCGATCCGCCGGGGATCGGCTGAAGTCCATCGCGGTCTGCTTCATCGCAACGTCGTTGGCGAGGATGCGCTGGATCGCGCCCATCGCTCCGCTGGGGTCGGCGGCGCGCTCGGTGACTTCCTTCGAGTCAATGCCGCCGTAGAGCATTGCCGTCTGCTCCTCCAGCCTGCCCCAGGGCTGTCCAAAGATCGCCGCGACCTTCCGCTCGACTTGCTCCGGCGCGAGCATGCGCGCCAGGCCGATGTCGTCGAGTTCCGCCCGGCGCTGCGGGGTGGCGGTCGCGGAGGCCAAACCATCGGCGCGGTAGAAGTCCGAGGCGACCCAATCTTTAAGGACCCGCTTGAAGTTGAACCCGTTCTGCGCGAAGCGGAGGGCGATGGCTTCGATCTCCTTGCGCTGCTCCTGATACGCACGGCGTCGGGCGGAAAAGAGCGGGTCTTCAATGTCTTTGGGCGGCCGCAGCGCCTTGCGGCCGGTAAGTAGGTAATACGCGTGCTCGACCATCGCGACGGCGAAGCGCGGGTCTTTGGCGGTGCGCTCGCCCAGCCATTGCAACGCCCGCCACCGCTCACCCGCCGGCAGGTCTTCGCCCTCGTAACCTGCCGGGAACATGTCCGTGAACCAGCCGCCTTTGCGCCGCCCGTATACGCCTTCGAATTTCCAGTAATCCTGGAACAGCCCGGCGACCGGGTCCACCGTCTTGTGGCAGACCACGCACTCCGGGGCCTGCATCGTAGGGATCGCATATTTGGCCGACACCGCCGCGGCGTCTGACACGCGCGCGGCCAACTCCAAGGCATCGATACCGAGGAACTGCTGGTAAAACACCCGTGCCCGCGCCCGGTTGCGGTTGGTCTCCGTCGTGGGATAGCGCTTCAGATATTGGAAATTGCTGAGCAGCCCCGCGTGCGGGTAGAAGCCCGTCGCCGATTCCTGGTCGTCGGGCTTGTCGCGCCCCACCAGCGCCTTGAGCCGCACCGGGATGTACTCGAAGGGGTCATCCGGGTTTTTGAATTTGGGACGCAGCTCTTCGTAAATGCCATAGCCCCGCGCCGTGTAGGGCGTGACCATGATGTAGTCCGCGGTGACGATCTCGCTGAACGGCCGAGCGTTGCGGACGATGTTCTCGATGAGCTTCATCGGCTCGCCGAGCATTGCCTTGCGGTAGTCGTCGGAAAGCTTGTAGTGGGCCTTGAGCCGCGCCTTCTCATCGGCGATGTGGCTGAGGTCAAACTTCTCCGTCCACCCGCGG
>JAQGHP010000159.1 GCA_028288775.1 Phycisphaerales bacterium
CTTCGTAGGTGATCTTGTAAATGCGGCCGTGGGTATGGTCGCGGTTGGGGTCGCGCAGGTGATGCTGCAAGTGGCCGATGATCTCGTTGCTCCAGTCGAGCACGTAGATCGCGCCGTCGGGCCCGACGCTTACCGCGGTCGGGCGGAAGTTGCGGTCGCTGGAGGAGATGAGGTCTTCCAGGCTCGTGCCCTTCAGGACCGAGCCTTCCTCGTCCATCTTCACGCGGTAAATGCCTTGGAAGCCGATCACATTGCAGTTGAGGAAGTTGTTCTGGAACTCCGCCGGGAACGCCTTGCTGGTCAGCAGGCCGGTGCCCGGGCACGGCCGCGAGGGCCGGTTCCAAAACTCCTTCATCCCGTCGTGCTTCATGGGGTAGTCGAGATGCCCGCTGAACGCCGGGCCGAAGTAGTTCGCGTTGCCGGTCGCATCGGTGATGATGTCGTTGCCCCAATAATCGAACACGCGGCCGTGGGGGTTGGCGAAACCGTACGGAACGTACCGCTCGAACTTGCCCGTGCCCGGCTCGAAGCGGTAGATGCACGCGTCCTCGTTGCGCACCGGACCGGCGGAGGTTTCGACCTGCGTGCGGTGGAAAACGCCGTCGCTGAGATACACCGCGCCGCCCGGATCGAGCGCCATCGCGTTGGTCGTATGGTGCGAGTCGGCGGAGTCCATGCCCATCAGCACGCGCTGCTTCCAATTCGCCTTGGTCATCGCCCCCGTCGTGTCGCGAACGAACCATACGTCCGGCGCCTGCATGACCAGCACGCCGTCCTTATAGAACTGGAAACCCGTGGGCGCGTTGAGGTCGTCGAGGAAGTGCGTGACCTTGTCGGCTTTGCCGGCGCCTTTGGTGTCCTCGAAGATCAGCAGGCTGTCGCCGACCTTCGAATCGGGCGTGCGCTCGGGGTAGTTGTGCCACGCCGAAATCCATAGCCGGCCCTTCGTGTCGAAGGCCATTTGCAGCGGATTGACCAGCTCGGGGAACTGCTCTTCGCTGGCGAAGAGCGTCACCTTGCACCCCTTGGCCACGGTCATCTTGGAGATGGCCTCTTCACCGCTGAGGTATGGCCAGGACCCGTCGGGATTCGGCCCCGGTTCGTTGGTTGCAATCTTGGTGACCGGCGGCAGATTCGAATCATCCACCGCGAGGTCTTTGCCTTGGGCCACGGCCCAGATGCGCTTGTCGCGATTGGCGGTCATCACGTCGCGCTGGCTCATCTCCTCCTGCATGACCTGGAAGTTGGTGATCTTGGGGCCGTTCTTGCCCGAGTCATAGGCCATCTTCGAGCGCCCGCCGTAGACGTTGTAGCCGTCGATCGTGCGGTAGCGTGAATGCCATTCGGCGCTCTTGTCGTTGATCGCGGCGCGGAGCTTCTCGAGATCGCCTGCCGGCGCGGTCGCGTCATCGAAGATCCCGCGGAATATCACGGGGGCGAGCAGCTTGTCGGCTTCTTCGGAAAGGTAATGCCCGTCGATCGTGAGCGATTTGCCCTGTTTGGCGGCTTCCGCGAACAGCCTCTGTGTCGGAACGAACAGGTCCACGAACTGAACGTTGTTCGCCTTGGCGACTTCGGCCATCGCTGCGGCGTAAAGCTGCACATTGGTGTTGGTGGCGGTCGGGTCGGGGAAATTCGGGTTCTGCATCTTCTCATCCGCCGCGGGAGAGAAGAGGACGATCCTGGGCGCGCCCTTGCCGCTGAAGTTCTTCGTCGCGGTTTCCTTCAGGAATTTGTCGAGGTCGCCCTTGAACTCCGGCAGCCCCGCCTCGCCCTTGAAGGATTCGTTAAACCCATAGAACGCGAAAATAACGTCCGCCTGCGCCTTCTTCAGCCACTCGTCACGCGTCCCGAAGTTCTCGGAGCGGTGCCACGTGTTGACCTCGTCGCCCGAAGCCGACAGGTTGCGAATGACCAGGTCCTGCTGCGGAAACTGGGCATAGATCAGCGTCTCCAGATACCCATCATGCTGCATCCGGTCGGGCAACACGTTACCGAGAATGGCGATGTGGTCGCCTTTGTTCAGCGTCAGGGTTGAACTGGCCGAGGCGCTGCTGGCGGCGGACCGCGCGATAGTCGGCGCGGGCGAGGGAGCCCCCGCGTCGGCCGTGCGCTTCGCGCCGCTCTCGATCAGCACTTTTCCCAATGCGTGGTCTTCGGGCCGGATTCCCTTGCGGTATCCGCCGAAGCCGTACATCGTCGGCTTGTACTCATCGACGTAGGTCACGTCCGCCTTGGCCGGCACGTCGATGCCCAGGCCCCAGTAAACCGCGTTGACCACCAGCCGCCGGAGCGACTCGTTCTGCAAATCGGTCGCGGCGCCCATGGTGGTGCAAAGGATTTTGTTCTCCTTGCCGGCGTCGTTCTTGTTGATGCGCGTCCAGGCGACGGGCATCATCGGATCGTTCACGCCCTGCTCGGCGTGGTCGGTGGAGCGCTTCTTCTTGTAGTCGGCGGGCGGGGCGTCGTGGGTCATCCCCTTAAGCACCTGCCCGCGGAACAGGATCTTCGCGTCCGCCGGGGGATAGGCTTCGTACACATCCGTCGTGCCGAAGACGTCCGTCACGCCGCGCATAATCGGGTCGTCCTTCGCGGCGGCATCGATGATGCCCAGGGTGGCTTCGGACTTATGCCCGCCCCAGTGGTTGACCCAGTGCTCGCCGAGCACCTTCTTGCCGAATTCGTTGTAGCTCTGGTAGGTGCCGGAGGTGTTGAAGGAGTGGGTGGCGGTGCGGAGTCCGATAATCGGCACGCCGCGTTCGTAGGCGTCCACGAAGTGCTTCATCTGATCGTCCGGCCACGCGCGGAAGCGCAGCAGCATGACGATGGCGTCCGCCGAGTCGAGCGCCGCTGCGCCGGGGAGCGACTTGGTGTTATCCGGGTTAATCGTGCCGTCCGGATCGAGCGCGAAAAGCACCGTGCAGGTAAACCCGTGGCGCTGGCTGAGGATCTTCGCCAGCATCGGCAGGCCTTCCTCGCCGCGGTATTCCTCGTCGCCGGTCAGGAAGACGACGTTCTTGCCCTTGCCGGGGCCGTCCTTCCCTTCATAGACGATGGACGTCTGTACGGCCCGCGCGGTGGCGGGGATCGCAAGACAGAGGCAAAGGAGAATGGCTTTGAAAGCACGGCCGACGGAATGCGAGTTATTCCTCATGGGCTGCATCTTAATGTCTCGAGGGTTGCTTGGCGCTACCGGACGGTTCATTCGCATGAACTCCGTGACTACCTACCCGCGAGCCGCCCTGATGTTCATGGGGCTCAAAGCAATCGTAAAAATAGCGCGCAAAAAAAGGCTGCACGGTGGAGGGTTAGAGTCCGTGCAGCCTTGGCGGAGGAGGAAACGAGGATTGTTTTCGAAACCCGGCGGTTCCCGGCGTTGCGCCGGTCACCCGAACCGATTTCGCAATTTTATGTTTTAGTGCATCGTTGTGATCGAAGTCGCCGCACACCATTCAAACCCGGACAGTGTACCGCCCGCAGACCGCCTGCGGGCGGTACTGTCCGTGGGAACCAACCGCGCTCCATAATTTATTGAGTGGCTTGCCAGCCACCCGTAACCGCCACGTTGACGACTACGAAAATCCCTTAGAGCGAAGTGAATGCCAGAGCCTGCGCGGGAAATAAAAATCCGCCGGTGTGCCCGGAAATGGCCGAAAAACAGCGGTTTCGTAGCAAGGCGCCGATGTTGCCCGCTCGCGATGCCTTCGTGGGCCGCTTGCTTAATGTGCAACCCATCCCGCCCGCTTCGGGGACTGCACAACGGTTCATCGTTCCACGTTCCCCAGGAAAAATGAGAGCAGCAGCATCGCCAAAACGATGGACGTGATCAGCACAAACACCCGGTCCCCCTCGTACACGAACGCAAGAATGGACACCGCCACCCGCATCACCGGCGTCGCGATCAGCAGCAACAGCCCCACGACAATCACCGCGCGCCCCTCCCCCTGTCGAACGCCCTCCACCACCTGCCCGAGCGTATGGGGAAACGCCGACCCCGGCCCCGTGACACGCGGCAAAGCTTCCTTCGAATGCAGATATTCGGGGTGATGCACAAAGGTCAGCACTGTGCCGACAACGATCACGATCAGGCTCAGACCCACGCCTACGCGGAGCAGGGCGCTGATGAGCAATTCCACCTGCCGCGTCTTCTCATCATCCCTGGCGCGTCGTTCAGGGTGCGTCATGGCCACCGCGCCCCTTTCCACAGCATCTGCACCGAGATCCAGATCAGCACCACAATAAACACGGTCCGTATCACGGCACCATGCAATCTCCCCAGCAGTCGCGACCCCGCCGTCGCCCCCACCAGCACCCCCGCCGCCACCGGGGCGGCGATGAACGGATCGATGTCTCCCCGAGCGAAGTACACCCCCGCGCTCGCCGCCGCGGTCACGCCGATCATGAAATTGCTGGTAGCCGTGGAGACTTTAATGGGCAGCCGCATCGCCAGGTCCATCGCCGCGACCTTCAGCGACCCCGACCCGATCCCCAGCAGCCCGCTGACCACCCCCGCCACGTACATCAGCCCAAACCCGAGCGGCACGCGCGTCACGCGGTAGACGATTTCCCGCCCCGCGGCCTGATCGTAATACGCCCCGCCCAGCCGCAGCCGCTCCGCGATCCGCGAAGGCGGCAGCGGCCGGTCAGCGTCTTCATGGCGGTTTCGAAACATCGCCAGCGCCGAATACCCGAGGATCAAGCCGAAGAGGACAAACAGCCATCGCCCCCCAACCACCCCCGCCAAGAGCGCCCCGCTCAGCGCCCCGGCAGTCGTGGCGATTTCCAGCACCATCGCCACCCGCAAGTTGGTCATATGCTCCCGCACGTACGCCGCGGCCGCCCCGCTGGAAGTCGCGATCACCGAAACAATCGAAGCCCCCACCGCATACCGAATATCCACGTGCAGCCAAAGCGTCAGCGCCGGCACCACAATGATCCCCCCGCCCAACCCCACGAGCGACCCCAACACCCCCGCGGCCACCGAAATGCCGAAGAGGACGAGAGTGAAGACGAGGGGAGTCATTTCCAATAGGGATAGCCCAACTCCCGCCAGGACGCCACCATCCATCGCCGCGAACGCCACTTCGCTCTCGTGGGCTATGCGCCGACGCCACGACTGCTTCTCTGCGCCGTCGGAACAGATCGCCGAGCAGAAAAACGCGAAGCCGCAAAGGCGCGAAGACCGACGCGAAGGATTGCGGAAACGCGTGTCGCCACAGATGGACACAGATGAACACAGATGGAAAGCGGTTGCCATGGCATGATGGGTCTGCTTCTGCCGTGACATGGGAGGCCCGCTTCCGCGGTGGCACGGGCGGCCTGCCCGTGGTCGCGGTACCCCGCGCAGTGGCATGGGCGGCCCGCCCATGGGTCGCCGTACTCGGTGACGTTCGGCCGCTACCCCGGCCGAAGAAAGCCCGAGCGCAGCGACCTCCTCCGTGCCGTTGGTTTAGTTCGTGGGGTGGATCCGCACGAAGAGGGTCGCTGCGCTCTTGCCTTTTTCGATCCGGGTACGGACCGAACGTCACTGCGTACCGTGACCCACGGGCGGGCCGCCCGTGCCACGGCAGAAACGGCCCGCCCATGCCACGGCAAAAGCGGCCGCCCACATGACAACGGCTTCCCATCTGTGTTCATCTGTGTCCATCTGTGGCGACGCCTCCCCGCCTCCGTCATCGCGCCCTTCGCGGCTATGATGGCGTCCATGCGCCGCCGCCTGTCCACTGCTTTGGCCGCGATCTCCCTGGTTCTGATCGTTCCCATCCTTCTGCTGTGGACGCGCAGCTACCGCCAGTGGGACATCCTCGGCTTCCTGCAAACCACCTCGTCCGGCCAGATGCAGTTCAATACTCTCGACTCGGTCAAAGGCCGCGTCATCATCGGATCCGTCCGCAACGCACCGCGCAACCTCCCGTATTGGACGCAAGACGGCAGGCTCCTCCACACGCGCGACGCATCGACCATTACGTTCTACGGAACAACACGCATGCAGCAGATCGGGTTCGATTTCAAACGCTCTACGTCGCGCAGAACGGGGGCCGGCCAATGGCACCTGACGATTCCCTGGTGGTTCATCACGCTGCTCAATACCGCGGTATCCATCCTGGCTCTGACGTATGGAGTGCGGCGAAAGAAACAGCGCGGCTCGGGCGCATGCCCCGCCTGCGGCTATGACCTTCGCGCCACCCCCGACCGCTGCCCGGAATGCGGAACCGCGGTCGGCGCCGAGCTTGTTCGTGGACGAACGTGATAATTTCCTACGTTGAAATCCACCGCCGACTCTTGAGAATGATTCGCGATCGTCGTCTTCAATTGGAGCCGCCATGCAATCCGCAAGACCATTCCTCGCGTCGCTCGCCCTGCTTCTCCTTCCGCTTTTAGGCGGCTGCCAGGGCGGCACAGCCCCGAAGATGCTCGCCCAGGTTCCCGAAGAACTCGGCGAGCGCGACTGGCATCAGATAGTTCGCGCGCGTCTGCCGCTCTACGGCCACCGCAATTGGATCGTCATCGCGGACGCCGCGTATCCCGCTTCGTCGCGGGACGGGATTGAAACGATCGTGACCGGCGCCGATCAGGTGGAAGTCGTCCGCGGCGTATTGCAGGCCCTCGACGCCAACAAACACGTCCGCCCTGTCGTCTATACAGATGCCGAGCTCAAGGCCGTGCCCGAGCAGGATGCCGCGGGAATCACCGCCTATCGCGAGCGCCTGACCGACATTTTCAACAACCGGCCCATCGGCACCCTTCCGCACGAGCAGCTCATCGCCAAAGTCGATCAGGTGAGCACCAACTTCCGAGTGCTGGTCCTCAAGACGAACATGATGCTTCCGTACACCACGGTTTTCATTCAACTCGACAGCGCCTACTGGACCGCGGACGCCGAGAAGCGCCTGCGCGACGCGCAGAAATGAGGGACTAACTACAGAGGGCGCGGAAGGAATTATGTAGGGCGGGTGTACTCGCCCACCATTTCTACCTCTCGGTGGGCGAGTACGCCCACCCTACATGAATACTCTCCGTGCTCTGGTGCGTCCTCTCTGGTTCGTCCCCCGGCTTCCTCTTATCATTCGAGAATC
>JAQGHP010000167.1 GCA_028288775.1 Phycisphaerales bacterium
CAGGGGATGGGGATGAGGGGAAGTGGGGAATACTTGAGTGCAGAGTGCAGAATGCAGAGTGCAGAGTTCGGAGTGCGGAATGAAGAAGTCGCCCACGCCGGGTACGAGCTGAAAGCGAGGCCCCGGATTCTTCGCGCCGGACGCCCAACGAATCCGGGGCCTCGCTTTCAGCTCGTACCCGGCGTGAAGCATTGAGCGCGCCCGGTTCATGGGGTCCGATAATCTTTCACGCCATCGCGTCGTAGCTTCCGATGATTTTCGGTCCGCACTTTTCCCCGCGGTCACTGGGAGACACGATGGCGCAGAATCGCAAGACCTGTTCGATTGAAGATTTGCTGGCGCTGCGCCGGGCGGCGCGGGAGAACGGAAAGACGGTCGTGCATTGCCACGGGTGTTTTGACATCGTGCATCCCGGGCACATCCAGCATTTGCAATTTGCCAAGTCGCTGGGGGATGTGCTGGTCGTCTCGGTCAGCGCGGATACGCACGTGCAGAAGGGCGTCGATCGGCCGCTGATTCCCGACGATCTGCGGGCTTCGAGCCTCGCGGCGCTGGAGTGCGTGGACTGGGTCTATATCAACCCGAGTGCGACCGGCGTCGAACTGCTGGAAGCACTGAGGCCCGACGTCTATGTGAAAGGGCGTGAATACGAGCGCGTCGAAGACCCGCGATTTCTGGCCGAGCGCGACACGGTCGTGCGTCACGGCGGGCGCGTCGTCTTTTCCAGCGGGGACATCGTCTACTCCTCCACCGCACTCATTGGCGCGATCGGCGGGCGCGACCGCTTTAACGACGAGAAAATCACCCGCCTCCGCGACCGCTACGACCTCTCCACCGTTCACCTGCAAAACCTCCTGCACCGCGCACGCGGGCAGAAGGTGCTGGTCGTCGGCGATTACGTCCTCGACCGCTACCACTTCTGCGACGCGACCGGCGTGGCCGGGGAAGGGCCGATGCTCTCGCTGCGGGCCATGCAGGAACGCGACTACGACGGCGGCGCGGGCGTCGTCGCGCTGCACCTGGCGGGATTGGGCGCTCGACCGACGCTGATCAGCGCGCTGGCGGATGATGATCTTTCGCGGCAAATCGAGCTGCGCCTCGCGGCGGAGGGCGTCGATCTTCAATGCTACCGCGGCCGCCGACAGGTGGTCACCAAGCACCGGTACCTCGTGGACCAGACCAAGCTTTTCAAGGTGGACGAGGGCTCGCCAGCCCCAGCCGATACACAGCTTGAAGGGTTGCTGGCGGCAAAAATCCTGGCAGCGGCGGAGGGGGCATCCGCGGTCGTCTTCGCGGATTTCGGCTACGGCGTTATCACCGCGAGCCTGCTCGACCGCATCCTGCCGAAGCTGCGGAAAATGGTGCCGATCCTTACCGCCGACGTGAGCGGGAAGCAGAGCAACCTGCTCCGCTTCCGCGACGTGGACCTGCTCTGCCCCACCGAGCGCGAAGTGCGCGAGGCACAACATGATTTTGCCAATGGGCTCGGGGCGGCGGTATGGAACCTGCTGAACGTGACCGGCGCTCGCCAGGCGATCATCACCCTGGGCAAACAGGGGCTGGTGACCTTCGACCGCAATGACCGCGCGATCGACGAGCGCCTGCGGAGCGAATATCTGCCCGCCTTGAGCCCGCACGCGGTTGACCCGCTGGGTTGCGGCGACGCGCTGCTGGCAACGGCAAGCCTGGTGCTGGCCGCGGGCGGTTCACTGCAAGCCGCGGCATTCCTCGGATCGATCGCGGCCGCAATGGAAGTGCAGGAACTCGGCAACCAGCCGGTATCCGCCGATCGCCTCCTGTCCCAACTCCATCAACGCGACGCCCTGCCGGCGACGGCGCGGATGGCGTCTTAGGCGGTTGCTGGTTGCTGGTTGCTAGTTGCTGGTTGCTGGTGCAGGCGGAAGAGGCAAAACGGATTTTTGCCGCCTCGCCCTCGTCGCTTTGCGCATTTACCAGCAACTAGCAACCCTCCCAATCACTTCCTCGCCTGTCCGCCTCCGGGCTGGACGGGGATGGGGCCGAATTGGTCTTCGTAGCGGCGGACGAGCTGCGCGAGCGAGAGCGAGAGACGCTTGATGGTGGGGTAGCTCATGATGACCCGGTCGCCGGCCTTGAAGAGCATTTGTGCCTGGCTGTTGGCGGGATTGGGGTTGAGCATGTTGAAGCCGAAGTCGACTACGACTTCTTCGCCGGTGGTGTAAATGCGGTAGCCGTTGGCGAATTGGGACTTCATGTCGCGCTCATCCACCACGAGTTGAACACTTCCTTCGGGGGTCTGAATTTCCTCTGCCATGGTGCGCTCCTCTTTGTAAATTCCGTCGAAAAACCGGGCGCGCATCATTGTGGCGAAACCGATTGCGATATCCAACGGGGGAACCGCCGGGTGCCACAGGTCGGCGTACTCGCAGTCCTGTGCGTTTGCGGTGACTCAGCAGCACAGGTCTCGGGATACCGTGACCTGTGGCACCGGCTTTTCCAAACTGACCCACTACCGCATTCTCCATCCGCTGGTGATGGGAACCGATGCGCTCTATGATGCCCTCGGGAGTTCCCAAGGTGCGGGCCGGTTGCCCGGGCCGTTGCATACCAATGCGTCGCAAGCTCTATCTTGAAACCTTCGGCTGCCAGATGAACGTGCTCGACAGCGAGCTGGTCATGGGGCAGCTTCGCGCGCAGGGGTACGAAAGCGTTGACGACCGCGACGCCGCGGACGTGATCATCTACAACACCTGCTCGGTCCGTGAACACGCCGAGCAGAAAGTATGGTCGCGCCTGGGCGAGCTGCGGGGGCGCAAGAAGAGCGACCCGGGCCTGGTCATCGGCGTCATCGGGTGCATGGCCGAGCGCGATGGGGTGAACATCTTTCAGCGCCATCCCTACGTGGACGTGCTCTGCGGCCCGGGCGAACTCGACAAGCTCGCGACGCTGGTTCACAACGCGGTGGTGACCGGTGCCGAAGGGCATAAGCGGACCCGGCAGGTCGCACTGATGGGCGCGAGCGTCCGCCGATCCAGCACGCTCGAGGCGGCGGAGGATCATCTCGAACTGCTTGATCTTTCGCGAAGCATCTCACCCTCTGACGACCTGGCCCAGGCGTACGTGCGGATCACGCGCGGGTGCAACAAATTTTGCACGTACTGCGTGGTTCCCTACACGCGCGGGCCGGAGGTGCATCGGCCTCCCCAGAATATTATCGATGAAGTGAAGCGCCTGGCGGACGCGGGGGTGCGCGAGGTGACGCTGCTCGGGCAGACGATCAATCACTACGCCTTCCGTCATGGCGACGGTCGCGAGACGACGTTTGCGCAGCTTCTTTATGCCATTCATGAGGCCGTTCCGCACCTTTCGAGGCTGCGGTTCGTCACGAGCTTCCCGCGGGATTTCACGGACGAGGCGCTTGCCGCGATGCGGGATTGCGAGCGGATTTGCCGCTATCTGCACGTCCCCGCCCAGTCCGGCAGCGACCGGCTGCTGAAGCTGATGAACCGCGGCTACACCGCCCGGCAATACCTCGATTTCATCGAGCGTGCCAAGGCGATGATGCCCGACATCTGCATCGCCAGCGATTTCATCGTCGGCTTCCCGACGGAAACGGACGAGGATTTTGCGACGACGGTCGGGATGGTGAAGCAGTGCCGCTTTAAGAATTCGTTCATCTTCAAGTATTCCCCGCGGCCGGGCACGGTAGCGATCGACCGATTCAAGGACGACGTGCCCGAGGACGTGAAACGCCGGCGGAACAACGAACTGCTCGCGGTACAGCAGGAAGTGTGTGCCGAGAACAATCGGCAGATGATCGGCAAGACCGTGCAGGTGCTGGTGGAAGGCGAAAGCAAACTCGCGAGCAAGCCGGCCTACCCGAGCGCGCCGGGCGGCGTCGAGCTGGGCTGGGAACGCCGGCGGGGTGAGGCCGCTTCGGAAGGCACCGCATCGCGCGTCCAATTAATTGGACGCACCGGCGGGGACCAGATCGTGGCGTTCGACGGGGAACTGTCGCTCAAAGGACAGCTCCTCGATGTGGAGATCGTCGCGGCACGGAACCTGACGCTTTTCGGACACCCGATTTGTGCGTCCACAGCCCCGGAGGGGCGTAAGACCTTAGCCCATGGCGCGAGCCATGGGAAAAAAGCGGCCCCAAGCGCATAGCGCCGGAGGGGCGTAAGAAGTGTGGGATGGTGGTGTGCGATCGTCGCGCGTGACGCGGAACGGACCTTCGGTCCGACCGGGCCGACACGGCCCGGCTCTGAATGCGACTTTAATGAACCTGGCCCCGA
>JAQGHP010000015.1 GCA_028288775.1 Phycisphaerales bacterium
TGGGTTTGCGGATGTGAAGAAGCGCGAGGCCGTGGAGCCGGATGCGTTGTTTCGGATTGCCAGCGTGTCGAAGCCGTTTACGTCGGCGGCTATCTTGCAGCTTCAGGAGCGGGGGAAGCTCAAGCTGGATGATCCGGCGTTTGGGATGTTGGGGATGCAGCCGCACTTGGAAGGGGGGGCGAAGGTCGATCCGCGGCTGATGAAAGTCACCATTCGGCAGTTGCTTCATCACACCGGCGGGTTCGACCGCGAGGCGTCGTTTGACCCGATGTTTCGGCCGATCGAGATCGCGCGGGTGATGGGGGTGAAGGCGCCGGCGGGGCCGAAGGCGATTATTGAATACATGATGGGGCGGCAGTTGGATTTTGAGCCGGGGACGCGCGAGGCGTATTCGAACTACGGATATTGCGTGCTGGGACGGGTGGTGGAGAAGGCGTCGGGGGTGCCATACACGCGCTTCGTACAAAATGAAGTTCTCAAGCCCTTGGGAGTTGATCGCATGCGGCTGGGGCATACGCTGCCGGACGGACGGGCCGCGGGGGAAGTCCATTACTATCCGCGCAGTCCCGAGCGCGTGGACAGCGTTTTCGATGACGGAACGAAAGTCTCTTGGGCCTACGGCGGATGGTATCTGGAAGCGATGGACGCGCACGGCGGATGGATTGCCTCCGCGCCGGAATTGGCGCGATTCGCCGGTTCGCTCGATGACCCGGAGCATTGCCCGTTCCTGAATGCGAAGAGCATTGGCGAACTGTTCGTGCGGCCCAGAGATACGGGCTATGACAAGGACGGAAACCCGAAGGACGCCTATTACGCCTGCGGGTGGGAAGTTCGGCCGGTAGGGCGCGGGAAGATGAATACCTGGCATGCCGGGCTGTTGGCGGGGACGGCGTCGCTGGTTGTACGGCGATACGACGGGCTGACCTGGGCGGTGCTGTTTAATGCGGATAACGACGCGAAAGGAAACTACCTGGGAAGCCTGATCGATCCGTTGCTGCACCCGGTTGCGGATGGGATTCGGGATTGGCCGCGAGGATGGGATTTCAGGGAGGGCGGCGCGGAGAAGGATGCGAAGTAGAAGTGAAGCGGTCGGCGTAAAATGGCCCACGCCGCTCGGTCGGCGTGGGCCACGGGGGAGAAGGAAGGAATTGATTCTGGGCGAAGATTTCCGAAGGCTTCGTCCGGTTTGTTTTGACGATCAGTAGCCGGTCATCACGGGGGTGACGGGGTTATGCGGGGCTGGGCTCTTGGCGACTTTCCCGGTGGTGATGGACGAGCTGAAGTCGAGCTTTCCGAAGAGGCCGTCCTGTTCGTCGTTGATGCCGGCGGTGAAGTAAATCGATTGCGTGCTGCTGTCGGGCGCGCCGCTACCGGGGGAAAGCGCCCAGAGGCCGTTGATGACGATGGGCGTGTTGGCGGCGGTGTCGAGGGTGGTGATGAACTTGCCGCTCTTGGGGCTGAAGGCGTCGATTTGGCCGCTGCCGAAATTGCCGACCAGAATGTCGCCGGCGAGTTTGTCGAAGCTCGCGGGGGCGACGGTGAGGCCCCATGGGGAGTCCAGGAATTTGCCGTGCTGCAGTCGGCGGATGAGTTTGCCCTTGGTCGTGAAGAAATCGACGAAGCCGTTGCCGGCCCCGGCAACGTCATCGTGCTTTTCGGCGTTTTGCTTGGCATAGGTCACGGCGATGGTGCCGTTGATGTTCTGCACGTTGAATGGCGCGAAGCCCTTGGGGATCGAACGATCCTTGAAGGCGTTCTTCGAGTGAACTAGGGCAAAATTGCTGTCGAAGACGTCCACGTTGCCGCTACGGAAATTGGCGGCGTAGAGGAACGTATCCGTTTTGACGTTGCCGATCGCGAGGCCCTTGTAGACTGCGCCGCCGGGCGCGGTGTTGCCGTCGTAAACGGGGATGGCGTTGTTCACATCGACGGAGGGGCTCCAGGCGCTGAGGCCGCCGTCCTCACCGTCGAGGATGAACACCGCGGCCCCGGAGACATTGCCCTTGGTGACGACGAAGCCGGAGGTGCCGTTGAAGACCTGGCCGGTCGGGGTGGCGGTCTGGCCGCCCGCGCCGGGGACGTTCACCACGAGCGACTGCTTCACACCCGCGCCGTCATAGAGCGTGGTAACGCCCGCGTTGTTGTCGGAGACCCAGAACTCGGCATTGGGCGCGAAGGCAATGCCCCACGGGTTGAGCAACTGCGGGTCTACGTGGGCCGCGGGGGCGGCGCCGTCGGAGACGAGATTGGTCTGGGCGAAAAGGTCGGTGGTTGTGGACATCAGTTGGCGGGCTTCAAGTCGTTCGATGCAGTTCCGTCCATCGGACGGGCGTGCGGAACGGGCGTGTGCGAATCGCATGCGTTGCCTCCGGGAAGTTGGGAAAGTTTTTCTACGAGCCGACTGTCGGAATATAGCGAGACCGGCGGCGGGGAGCGGGGAGGTGCAAGGAATGCAGCGGTTGGATACTAGGGGGCGTGCGCCGCTCACTCCGCAATTTTTCCTCCCTCCTCCGGTACTCCGGGGGAGGGCCGGGGAGGGGGTTCGATTCGCAAGTACGCGGGTCCATCGCGCCAACCCCCACCCGTTCCCTCCCCCGGAGTACCGGAGGAGGGAACGGGAAGTCCCCCAAAGAGTCGCGCACTCAAATTGATTCGCCGTCACTCGGGGAGCTTTGATTGAACGGGAGTGAAGGTTATGCTTGCGCGTTCCCAACCCGCACGGGGGACGCAGACGTATTGTTCGTGCGGTAGTGTCGAGGCTGCTTCTTTCCGCCATGGCGCGAGTCGATCTCGAGAAAGTCACGAAAGTTTACCCCGGCGGCGTTACTGCCGTCGATGCAATCGATCTGCACATTGCGAATCGGGAATTCGTCGTGCTTGTCGGGCCATCCGGGTGCGGGAAAAGCACCACGCTGCGGATGATCGCGGGGTTGGAGGACATCACCGGCGGGGTCATCCGCATCGGCGAGCGGGTGGTGAACGACGTTGCGCCCAAGGACCGCGACGTCGCGATGGTTTTTCAAAATTATGCGCTCTACCCGCACATGAGCGTGTACAAGAACATGGCCTTTGGCCTCAAGCTGCGTGGGGTGCCGCGGGCGAAGATTCGGGAACTGGTGACGCAGGCGGCGCGCACGCTCGATATCGAGCATCTGCTGGAGCGCAAGCCCCGGCAGCTTTCGGGCGGGCAGAAGCAGCGCGTGGCGGTGGGGCGGGCGATCGTCCGCGAGCCCGCGGCATTTCTCTTCGACGAGCCCCTCAGCAACCTCGACGCCAAGCTGCGTGTCACCACCCGGGCCGAACTCAAGCGGCTTCACCGTCGTCTTATGACAACGACCGTCTACGTCACCCATGATCAGGAAGAGGCGATGACCCTCGGGGACCGGATCGTCGTAATGAACGATGGGGTCATTTTGCAGGCCGATGCGCCGCTGGCCACCTATAATGATCCGGCCAACCGCTTCGTGGCGGGGTTCATCGGAATGCCCCCGATGAACTTTTTTGATGGTGCTTTGAAGATGCTCGACGGCGAGATGGTTTTCGAGGAGGGGAAGCTTCAAACCCCTCAAAATCATGGCCGGGCAGGGGATTCACGGGCTGGCCGCGGGGCACGGGAGGCGGGGGGCGAGGACCCGCCGATTGCGATTGGCGAGTTGACGCTGCCCGGTAATGGGTTTAGGCTTGTCGTCCCGCCGTTCTATCAAGAGCGGCTGGAAGGGTCGATCGGCGGCCACGTTGTCTTGGGCATTCGGCCCGAGCATTTGCACGTGGAGCCGGCGAACGCGGCATCGTCACCCGCGCCGATTGGTGTAAAGGTAAACGTGATAGAACCGTTGGGAAATGACATGGACGTGTACGCAAGTACAACCCTGCACGACCACGTGGTCGCGCGGGTGGAGGCGCATGCCGGCCTCCAGATCGACGCGCGGGTAACGCTGTATGCGGACGTGCGTAAGATCCACTTTTTCGCACCCGGAGCGACCGGGATGAACCTGTGCCAAGCGAGCGAGCTGTCCCATGCACCTGCATAAGCTGCGTGGACAAGCTCTTTTGGCCGATGCAACGCCCATCCGGAGGGTTTCCGGATGAGCGTTTAGTGCGTTGCATCATGTTCGTGCGAACAGTGGGCCGCCGATGGGTGGCCTTTTTAATTGGTTAGAAAGTTGCCAGTTGCTGGTTGCCAGTGAAGGTGGAAAACGAGTGCGTTTCCTCTCCTCACCTGCAACTAACAACCAGCAACCAGCAACTGCGAAGAACAACTGAATAGTCCGAGCGAGGAAAACATGAACCAGGAACTGATCCGCATCGTCGACGGCATCGCCCGAGATAAGAACATTGAACGGGAGCAAATTTATACCGACATCGAGCAGGCGATCGCGTCGGGGCTGCGCAAGCAGTTCAATACGGAAGACACCAGCGAATTTGAGGTGAAGGTTGACCGCTCCACGGGCGACATCAGCGCCACCCGGCAGGGTGCCGCGCTCCCCTTGAGCGTCGTGGGCCGCATCGGTGCACAGACGGTCAAGCAGGTGATGATCCAGCTCATCCGCCAGGACGAGCGCGGGAGCATCTACGAGGAATTCAAGGACCGCGTTGGAACCATCGTCACCGGGACCATCGCCCGCTTCGAGGGCGGAACGATGATCGTGAACCTGGGCCGCGCCGAAGGCATCATGCCCCGCAGCGAGCAGATCCCGGGCGAGCAGCACGACGTCGGCGAGCGGGTGCAGGCGTTGATCATGGAAGTGCGCGACACGCTCAGCGCCATCAAGATCATCCTCAGCCGCAGCCACCCGGAGCTGATTCGGCGGCTCTTCGAGCGCGAGGTTCCGGAAGTGGGCGAGCGGACGATCGAGATCAAGGCCTTGGCCCGCGAGCCGGGGCACCGCACGAAGATTGCCGTCAGTTCGATCGACAGCAAGGTGGACGCGGTGGGCGCGTGCGTGGGCGTACGCGGCAGCCGCATTAAGAACATCGTCGACGAATTGGGCGGGGAGAAGATCGACATCGTCCGCTGGAACGAGTCGTCGCAAATCCTGATTGCGAACGCACTCAAACCCGCGGAAGTTACGGAAGTGGCGCTTTGCTTTGAACTGGGCAGGGCGACGGTGGTGGTGAACGATGATCAGCTCAGCCTGGCGATTGGCAAGCGCGGTCAAAACGTGCGGCTGGCCGCCCGCCTGACGGGCTGGGACGTGGACATCCTGACTCCGCCGGAGTTCCAGGCCGGCATTACGAGGCTGGACCTGACCCTTAAGACGGTCGAGGGAATCACGCAGGAGATGGTGGACAAGATCATCGCACTGGGCCTGATCGACGTGCGCGACATCGACGAAGTGGGCACCGGCCCGTTGATGGAAGAGCTGACGCTCGACGAGGCCCGGGCGCAGGAAGTGGTGGACCGCTGCTCGGAAGAGGCGAAGCTGGTGGCAGTGGAGCAGGAGGCGAAGAAGGCTAACGAGGCGCGTACCAAGGCCGCCGAGCGGGCGGCGATGTTCGCCTCCGGCGCGGCCCGACCGACAGCGGCCGCGGCCCCGGCAGGGACGACCGACATTTTCGGCGACGCCCTGCGGGCTACGCCCGTTGCGGGCCCGAGCGCCGAAGAGGGCGGCGCGCCCGATGCCGACACGACGGGCACCACAGTTCCCGGTGCGATGGAAGCCACCGAAGGCGCAGCGCCCGAGGTCACGACCCACGACGAGCGGACCTTCGCGGCAAACGCCGAGTTGTCTCCCGAGGAGCAGGCCATTCAAGGCGTGACATCCGACGACTCGGCCGAGGACGCGAAGGAGTACGCCGACGAGGACGCCGACACCGCCGCGCTGGCCGAAGGCCGCGCCGAGCCGCCCACGTCACACCGCGAGGAGCCCGTGTGACGGGTCGAAGCGAGACAATGGTGCAGCGGTCGCGACCGGGCCAACCGGCGGGTCGTGACGTATGAGTAAGGACGTAATACGGAATGAATCGAAGCGATATTAGACGCGAAACGAACAAACTTTAATGTTACGATACGTTGCGGTTGGCCGCCCGTCGGCGGGTGGCGAGGGCCGCATCTGTTGAGGAGATCGATTTTGGCTAAAGGTATCCGAGTCAACCAGCTTGCCAAGGAGCTGGGAGTAGAAAGCAAGGCGATCCTCGCGAAATGTCGTGAGGAAGGCCTGGGCGAAAAGGTCCCCAACCACATGAGCGTGCTCAGTGTGGGGCTCGCGGAGACCGTGCGCGAATGGTTCAGCGGCGGCGGGGGAGGCGGCACTGCCGTCGAGGTCGCCCCGCCCGTCGAGGTGAAGCCCAAGCGCTCGCGCGTCGTCGTCCGCAAGGCCGTCGAGGGTGACGAGGGAGATTCCCTGTCGCCGGTCACCGAGACCGCGCCCGAAGGGCGGGCGAATCACGAGCCGGTCGCCGAGGCGCAACCCGCGCCGACCGAATCCTTCATCGCTCCGTCCGTCGAAGAGCCCGTGCAGCGGCACGAGCCGCATCCCGCAACCGCGCCCAGCGCGCCGCCCGAGGCGCCAGCCGCTCCGCTCACCGACGACCACACCGCAAGCCCGCCGTCGCCGGCCCCCATGCCGGTCGAGACGCCGGCCCACGCATTGAAGCACCCGGCCGCCCCCGCGGTGCCGGCGGCTCCGCCGGCAGCGGCGGTGGTCGCTCCGCCCGTTCACGCTCCCGCGCCCCACGCTCCCGTGGCGCATGCGCCGACGCATGCTCCCACGACCCCGCATGGGCCAGGATATCGCCCGGGCGGCGCGGTGCCTCCCACCGCCCGGCCCACGGTCAGCCTGAAGTCGATGGGCGGACACGGCCCCGCGACGGTCGAGCGCAAGTCGGTGACACCCGCGCCCCAGTTGGGCTCCGACGTCGCCCGCACGCCCGCCAAGATCCAAGGCCCGCGCGTGGTCCGCGAAGAAAAGCCCGAGGTCGTGCCCGTTCCCGGCAGTCGGGGCCCGCGCACCCCGCGTCCGGGCGATGCGCCCGCCTTCACGCAGGCCCGCCCGCAACAGGGTCGCGGCGTAAAGGTGACGGAGGAAGAGGACGACGCTGAGGCACGCAAGAAAGCCGCCGCCGCCAAGGCCGCCGGCCGCACCAATTCCAACCGCCGGCGCGGCCCCGATGGCCGTCGCGGCGAGGCACAGGAAAAGCTCCGCGAATTCAGCGAAGCCGATTTGGCAGAACGCCGCACGCGCCTTGCCCAGGCCGCCAGCCACCGGGCCGGCGTGGACCGCCACATGGTCAAGACCCAGGCCCGCGGCTCGCACCCGCTGGCCAAGACCGGCATCCAGCGCGGTGAGCCGATCGAGGTCGAGGAACCGATCACGGTCAAGGGCCTGTCCGCCGCGTTGGGCGTCAAGGCGAACGACATTCAAGGCCGGATGCTCCGGCAGGGAATGCCGGTCAGCATCAATCAGATTCTCGACCACGAAACCGCGCAGATGATCGCGCTGGAGTACGGCGCGGAACTGATGATCGCGCAGGTGGAGACGCTCGAGGAGGAACTCGTGGGTGAATTCAATGCCCGCGAGCGGTCCGATGACGTGCTGATTTCCCGGCCCGCGGTCGTCACGATCCTGGGCCACGTCGACCACGGCAAGACCAGCCTGCTCGACCGCATCCGCAAGGCCAACGTGGCCGCGGGCGAGGCCGGCGGCATCACGCAGCACACCGCCGCGTGGATGGTGCAGGTCGGCGAGGGCGACGCCGCCAAGCGCGTCACCTTCATCGATACCCCGGGCCACCAGGCCTTCACGTCCATGCGTGCTCGCGGCGCAACGATGACGGACGTGGTCGTGCTGGTCGTCTCCGCTGCCGAAGGCGTGCAGCCGCAGACCATCGAGTCGATCAACCACGCGAAGGCGGCGGGCGTGCCCATCGTCGTCGCGCTCAATAAGATCGACCGCCCCGATTCCAACGAGCCGCAGGTGCTCGGCCAGCTTGCCGCCAACGGGCTCAATCCCGTCGAGTGGGGCGGCGATACGGAAGTCATCCGTACCAGCGCCGTCACCGGCCAGGGCATCGAAGAGCTGATCGAAATTCTGGATTACCAGAGCCAGCTCCTCAACCTCAAGACCGACCCGACCGCGCCCGCGCGCGGCACGGTGATTGAGGCGCGGATGGACGCGGGCCTCGGGCCCGTCGTCACGCTGCTGGTGCAGGACGGCACGCTGCGTCCGGGCGACGTCGTGCTCGGCGGCCCCGGTTACGGCCGCGTGCGCATGCTGCTCAACGACCGTGGCGAATCGATCAAGGAAGCGACCGCCTCCGTCCCGGTGGTGGTCAGCGGCCTGAACGATCTGCCCGCCGCGGGCGACAAGGTCTACCAGGTGGAAGACCTCGACCGCGCCCGTGAGATCGCGGAAGAGCGCGAGAACCTCAATCGCCAATTGAGCCTCGCGGGCCGCACCCAGGTGACCCGCGACACGCTCAACGACGTGATCCGCGCCGGCGAAACCAAGACGATCAACCTGATCATCAAGGGCGACGTGCAGGGTTCCGTCGAGACGCTTTCCAAGACCGTGACCGATGCCAACACCGAAGAGGTGAAGGTAAAGGTGATCCACGCCGCGGTGGGCGGCATCACCGAGAGCGACGTCGAGCTGGCCGCGGCCACGAAGGCCAACGGCGGCAAGGTCGTCATCATCGGGTTCCACGTGGTGCCCGAGGAATCCGCCCGGGTCCAGGCCGAGCAGTACGGCGTCGAAATCCGCCTGTACCGCGTCATCTACGAGATCTTCGACGATCTGAAGAAGGCGCTGTCGGGCATGCTCACGCCGGAAATCCGCGAAAAGCTCCACGGCCACGCGGAAATCCGTCAGGTGTTCAAGGTCAGCCGCGTTGGAAACATCGCCGGCTGCATGGTCACCGACGGGCACATTCAGCGCGGCAGCAAGATGCGCCTGAGTCGCGGCGGCATCGTCATCACCCAGGACCTGGCGATCGAAACCCTCCGCCGGGCCAAGGACGATGTGAAGGAAGTGAAGTCCGGTTTCGAGTGCGGCATCAAGCTCGCCAATTACGACGACATCAAGATCGGCGACGTCCTCGAAGCCTATATCCGTGAAGAGATTGAGAGGACGTTGTAGGAGGGTTGCTGGTTGTTAGTTGCTGGTTGCTGGTGAAGGCAGGGAGAACTGAAAATCTGTCCATCTTCCTTCACCAGCAATCAGCAACTAACAACCAGCAACTGCCCCATGACCATCGGCGTGCTCCAGTTCGAGATTTCGATTGCCGACGCGATGTCCTTGAAAGACAAGCGGCGGGTGATCAAGAGCTTGAAGGACCGGATCGCCAACGACCATAACGTATCGATCGCGGAGGTGGGCGCCTTGGACGAGCACCGCCGCTCGGTTTTCGGGGTGGCGATGGTCTCCAACGACGCCCGTTACGTCGAATCAGCCCTGAGCAAGCTCGTGGATTTCGTGCGGGCAGTCCCGCAGGTGAGCTTGATCGACTATCAGATTGACATGCTATGAAAAGGACTGAGGACTGAGGACTGAGGACTGAGCAGAAGAGCCGTCAGAACGCGTTTCTCCTTCTCAGTCCTCAGTCCTCAGTCCTCAGCACTTACGAATGTCCCGAAGAACCGAACGCCTCAGCAGCACGATCCAGCAGGAGCTGGCGCAGATCATCCTGCATGAATTGCAGGACCCGCGGCTCCAGGGTTTCCCCAGCATCACGCGGGTGAAGGTCAGCTCGGACCTGTCGATCGCGGACGTGTACGTCACCGTGATGGGCACGCCCGGCGCGCAGAACGCCGCCCTCAATGCACTCCGCCACTCGGCGGGGCTCATGCGGACGCGCCTGACCAAATCCCTCACCATGCGGCAGGCCCCGTTCATCAAGTTCCACCTGGACGAAGGGGCCAAGAAGGAAATCGAAATCCTGGACCTCATCCGCAAGGCGTCGGAAGAAAACGCCGAGATCGACCGCCAGCGCGCGCAGGCCGCCGAGGCCGCAGGACAATCCCCGCAGGAACCGCCCCCGCCTTCCGATCCCGGCGCAGACCCGCCGCCGGCGCATCATCCCTAACTTTGTGGGTCGCGACTGACCACTGACCACTGACAAGTGACAACCCGAAAATGAAGAACGCATCCAAACGTGCAGACGATCTCAAGGCGCTGGCCCGGCGACTGGTGAAGGACATCAAGCCCGAGGTGCCGCCGGTTCAGGACCCGCTTAAGGCGCTGGTCCGCGGGGCGATGAGCTTCGACGTCCCCGACAGCCGGGCCGACGAGGCCGTCCGCCTGCTCGACCGCGAGTTCGTGGACCTCAACGAGCTGCGCGTCGCGACCGACCTGGAGATCCAGGAACTGCTCGGCCAGCGCTACCCGGCCATCGAACGCCGCGTCGCGATGATCACGCAGTCGCTCAACCGCATCTTCGAGAAAGAGCACACGCTCAGCCTCGACCGCCTGAAGACCCTGGGCAAGCGCGAGGCCCGCCAGTTCCTCCGCGAACTCCCTGACATTCACCCGTTCGTGGAAGGGTACGTGATGCTATTCGCGTTCGAAGGGCACGCGTTCCCGATGGACGCGGAGACGGTCGCCTTCTTCCACGGCCACGGCATCATCGACGAAGGCTCGCCGCTGGACGAAGCCCAGAAGTTCATCGAGCACCACATCAAGGTCGAGGAATGCGCCGACTTTTTCGTGGCCCTCCGCCGGCACATGTCCGACGAGGCGAAGGCGAAGAGGAAGAAGTAGGGGGAAAGGTTCGGGAGGAGACAGCATGCGGCGAATTCCGTCTTCCAATTTACATTTTGCAATTTGCAATTTGCAATCCGGTGGGAAGAAGATTGCAAATTGCAAATTGCAAAGTGCAAATTGCAAAATGTAAATTGGGGAGCAGCCCTTGTCCTCTTCCCTTCTGAACCCTGAACCCTGAACCCTGAACCCCGACCCCTCCGAATCATGACCGACCGTCTCCCCCAATCCACGTTGCGCCTCGGCCTGCCCAGCGGCAGTCTTCAGGCTTCCACGGTCGAGCTTTTCGGCCGCGCGGGGTATCGCATATCCATCGCCGAGCGGAGCGTCTTTCCGCGGATCGATGACGACAAGCTTTCCGCCGTGCTCTTCCGCGCGCAGGAGATCAGCCGTTATGTGGTAGACGGCATTGTCGATTGCGGGCTCACCGGCTACGACTGGATCGTCGAGAACGGCAACGAAAAGGACGTGGTCGAAATCTGCGAGCTGGTCTACTCCCGCGGCTCGTCCAACCCCGCCCGCTGGGTCCTGGCCGTCCCCGAGGAGAGCACGCTGCGCAAGGCCGAGGATTTTTCGGGGAAGATCATCGCCACCGAGTTGGTGAACACCACCCGCCGCTATTTCGCCGACAAGGGCGTGAAGGTGAACGTCGAGTTTTCCTGGGGCACGACGGAGATCAAGGCCCGGCTGCTCGACGGGATCGTGGACCTCACGGAGACGGGCTCGTCGTTGCGGGCCAATAACCTTCGCATCCTCGACACATTGCTAACCAGCACGCCGCGGCTGATCGCGAACAAGAGCGCGTGGGACATCCCCTGGAAGCGCGAGAAAATGGAAAACATCGCCATGCTTCTCAAAGGCGCGATCGAGGCCCGCGCGAAGGTGGGGCTGAAGATGAACGTGCCCGAGTCGCGGTTGGCCGAGGTGATCGGATTCCTGCCGGCCGAAAAGAGCCCTACGGTAAGCCGGCTGGCCGATTCGCAGTGGGTCGCCGTCGAGGTGATCCTCGAGGAGAAGCAGGAGCGTGAGTTGATCCCCGCGCTCAAGCGTGCGGGGGCAACGGGAATAATCACCTACCCGCTGAACAAGGTAATCCCCTGATTGTTGCCTGCCCCCGTCGGCCCCTATAATCGCGGCGGGAATCCAACTCAGCCGTGAACGCCGCCACCCGCCGCATCCTCGCCGCCGCCCTAGCCGGCCTGACCGGCTGCGCCGCCCCGCGCCCGCCCACTCCGACCACCGCCCCGTCCACGTCACACCCCGCGGCCCCGACGATCGCCGACCCGAAGGCGTCCGTTGCGCTGAACGACATCGAGCCCCGCGCCATCCTCTCTCCCACCACGACGCCGTCGGACGGGCCACCCCCGCCGATGGAAGCGGTGCTCCTCTACGCGGAGGCGCGCATTGCATTGTCCGAAGGCCAGCGCGCTACCGCGCAGAACCGCCTGGAGAAGGCGCTGAAGCTCGACCCGCAGAGCTACGAACTGCACCGCACGCTGGGCCGGCTCTATCTGGGGAACAGCGCGAGCTTTGACGACCATTCGATCGAAGTGTTGGAGCAGGCCGCCGCCCTGGAGCCGGACCATCTGGATCTGCAAAGCGACCTGGGCCGCCAGTACATGGCGAAGGGTGACACCGTTTCGGGCCTGCGTCATCTGCGCCTCGCGCTCGCCACCAGCCAATACCGCACCGACCCCGCACAGGCCACGCTTGCCGAATTCTTCCTGGCCGCGGCGCTGATCGGCGAAGGCTACGAGCGTGCGGCGCTGGAGGTGTACCAGCGCCTCGCCGAGCGGCTAGCCTCGCCGAATCTTGCGATTCGGATGCGGCCGGAAGTGGCGCTCCTCGCCGAGCACCTCGATGAGATCAACGGCCAGATCGCCGCCCTCCTGGTCAGGCAGGGCCGCAACGACGAAGCCGCGGCGCTCCTGGCCCGCGAAATCGAGCGCAATCCCGTGACGTTCGACCTGCGCGTGAGCCAGGTCCATACACAATTGGCGGGCGGCCACACCGCGGACGCCGCCCGGTCGGCGACGGCAGCGGTCGTGAAGTTCAACGCCAGCCCGGATTCCGTGACCCTCCTGCGTGAGGCGTACCGCGCCGCCGGCCATGAGTCGCAAGCCGCCGAGACGCTCGCCCAATTGCACCACGAGCACCCCAAAAACCGAGCCCTATTTTTCGCGCTGCTCGACGTCCTGCGTGCCGACCACCGCGAAGCCGAGGCGACCCGCCTGCTGGAGCAGGCCGCGGCGGCCAGCCCGGAAGATGTCGAGATCCTCCGCCAACGTTTTGAAATGTTGCGCGGCCGCGATGCCATGGGGGCCACCCGCCTGCTTGTCGAGGCGGTTGCCGCCCGCCCCGATCTTGCCGCCGAGGTCGCGCCGCTCTGGTCGCCCCTTCTGCACGCCAGTCCCAAAGGCCGCCTGCGCTACACGCAATTGCAGGCGATGAAAGTCGCCCCGGGTGCCGAGGCGTCGAAGGCATTCTGGATCGCCCGGCTCGCATCCGCCGCCCACCGCGACGACCTTTCCCGCCGTGAACTTGAGCGCGGCGCGAACGCTTCGCCGCCGTTCGCGCCCGCTTGCCGCGATTTGATCGACGACATCTGGGCGCAGCCGGACATCGACGCGGACGCAAAGGCCCACGCGACCGAAGAGGTCATTGCCCGCGCCCGGAAATCCGGCAACGCCTCCCTCGCGGCCGAGTTGCAGGGGATGCTGCTGGCGCATCAGGATAAACCGGTGCAAGCCGCCGAGGCGTTCGCGCAGGCGACAAAGCTCGGCGGACGTTCCCCCGACCTGATCCGCGAGCGTGTCGCATCTCTCCGCCAGGCGGGCGACGACCCCGCCGCCGACGCGTTGCTTTGGAAGCTCATCAGTGACCATCCGACGCTCGGAGAGGGGTATCTTTATCTGTACTCGTCACTGGTGACCCGCGGCGTGCAGGGGGAGGCCCAGCGCGTGACTGCGACGTGGCTGGCGAATGACCCGCAAAGCCCCGACGTCCGCCGCATGCGGGCATTCGAGGACCTCCGCGCGGGCCGGACCGACGCCGCCGAGACGGCGCTCTTAGGGATCTTTCAGGAACTTGCTGATTCTCAGTCCGTCGCCGACCTGGCGATCTTCTACGCCCGCAAGCAGCACCCGGAGCAGTTCGCGTTGCATTTGCAGGAGCGTCTGGCGCACGACCCCGGCGACCTTGCCGCCGCCGGGGCGCTGGCCGGCGCATACACGGCCGACCACCGCGCCGCGGACGCCGCCGCTGTTCTCGACGCCGCCCGCGCGGCCTGCGCGAACGACCCCGATCTGCTCTATTCCCTTTCCGGGCTCAACACGCGCATCGGCCGCAAGGAAGTGGGAGAGAACCTCCTGCGCGAAGTGTTGCGCCTCGACCCCTCCCATCCCGGTGCGGCCAATGATTTGGGCTATGTGCTGGCGGAGCAGGGCCGCAGTTTGCCGGAGGCCGAGTCGCTGATTCGCAAGGCGGTCGAGGCTGAGCCGCACAATGCCTCATTCCTCGACAGCATGGGCTGGCTGCTCTACAAACGCGGCCGGTTTGAGGAGGCGCGCGGTTACCTGGACCGTGCGGTAGGGGCTGCGAAGGCGGGCGAAACAGGTCCGCAGCCCGACCCGGTGGTGCTCGACCATCGCGGCGACGTGCTCTACCGCCTGGGCCGCCGGGACGACGCCGGCACGGATTGGCGCCGCGCCGCCGACCGCGTTGCCGAACTCCGCGGCAATCGCGACGACGCCCCCGAAGACGTAAAATCTCTCCGGCAGGAATTGCAGACCAAGGCCCGGCAATTAAAGGAAGGCCAGGCGGTGGATGTCGCTCCGATAGAACCCCCGGCCACCCAGCCGACCAGCGCGGCGAAGTTCTAAGCATCGCGCCGGTTACCCCTGGATTGCGGGTTAGTTCAAATAGTACGAACGGCGCAGATACAACCAAATACTGACAACTGACAACTGACAACTGACAACTGACAACTTCCCCGAGGTTCCCATGGCAGGACACAGTCACTGGTCGAAAATCAAACGCGCCAAAGGCGCCAACGACGCGATGCGCGGCAAGATCTGGAGCAAAATCGCCCGCAAGATCATCATCGCCGCCAAGAACGGCGGCGATCCGCGTGACAACC